>SYDD01000052.1 GCA_005786775.1 Opitutaceae bacterium | reverse complement strand
GTTGCCGGACCTGATTCTCGCCAAGGAGGCGATGGGCCGGGGTAAGGACCGGCTGACCGCGGCGGAACTCCGGGTCATCGCCGCCAAACGGAAGACCTAAACCGGCGGCTCGACGCTTTCTTCGCCGAGCACGCCGATCCTCAAGGCGACATCTGGAAAGAGGGCCGCTCCAACGCGAAGCGGCTCACCGAGTGACGGCGACGCGCGGCCGCCTGTTTCACCAAATCCTCGCGCGGTCGGCCGGCGCCTTCCAGAGCTTGTCGCCTTCCTTGATCCCAAAGGCCTCGTAGAAGGGCTGGAAGTTCACGAGCGGCCCGATGGCGCGGAAGTTGCCGGGGGCGTGGGGTCCGCGCGCGACCTGTAGCCGCATCGCATCCTCGCGGTAGGCCGTGCGCCACTGCTGCGCCCACGAGATGAAAAACCGCTGCTCCGCGGAGAAGCCGCCGATCTTCGCCGGTGCCGGCTTGCCCTGCAGCGAGCGCTGGAGCGCCTCGAAAGCGATCGAGACTCCCCCGAGGTCGGCGATGTTCTCGCCGAGTGCCAGCTGACCGTTGATCGCCAGCCCGGGCAGCGCCTGATAGCCGTTGAACTGCTCCACCACGCGCTGGGCGCGCTCGCGGAACTTCGCGGCATCCTCGGGCGTCCACCAATCCACCAGATTACCGTCGGCGTCGGAACGCCGGCCCTGGTCGTCGTAACCGTGCGTGATCTCGTGTCCGATCACGCAGCCGATCGCTCCGTAGTTCACGGCGTCATCCATCGCCGCTTCGAAGAAGGGCGGCTGCAGGATGCCCGCGGGAAACACGATCTGGTTGGTCACGGGCGAGAAGTAGGCGTTCACCGTCGAGGGCGTCATGCCCCACTCGCGCTTGTCGACCTTGCCCCCGGTGCGGTCGATCCGGCGGCGCGACTCCGCCCGCGCGGCACGGATCACGTTGCCGAAATGATCGTCCCGGCGGATCTCCACCGCCGAGTAGTCGCGCCACTTGTCCGTGTAGCCGATCATCGCTTCAAAGCGGTCGAACTTCGCCACCGCCTTCCGGCGCGTCTCCTCCGACATCCACTCGAGGGTCGTCAGGCGGTCGCGCATCACCGCCTGGATGTTGCCGATCATCTCCAGCATCCGGGCCTTGGCCTCCGGCGGGAAGTGCTTCGCCACGTAGAGCTGTCCGAGCGCGTCGCCGATACTGCCATCGACTAGCCGCGCGGCGCGCTGCCAGCGCGGTTCCTGCTTCGGCGTGCCGTTCAGCACGGTGCCTTGGAAACGGAAGCGCTCCTCGTCGAGGGCCTCGGTCAGGTAGGGCGCCGCCGAGCGGATCAGGTGCCAGCGAACGTAGGTTTTCCAGTCGTCGAGCGGTCGTTCGCGCAGGAGCTTGGACAGGCCCTCGAGGAACTTGGGCTGGCCCACGATGACGTCCGTGACGCCCCCGGGCAGGCCCAGGCCGTCGATGAAGCGCCGGAGCGGAATCCCCGGGTAGGCGGCGATCGCCTCGGCAATCGTCATCTTGTTGTAGTTCGCAAGCCGGTCACGGAGCTCGACCGGCAGCTTGGAATTCTCGGCCATCGCCTTTTCCAGAGAGAAGACCACCTCGGCCTTTTGGTAGGCAGACGCCTTGGGCTCGCCAGCGAGCTCCAGCATCCGGGCGACGTGCCCGGTGAACTCCCAGCGTTCACGCGCGAACTTTTCCGAGAAGTAATACTCCTTCGACGGCAGGCTCATTCCTCCCTGGCCGAGATAGAACCCGTAGGTATCGCTCTTCTTCTGGTCGGCGTAGAACGCGATGCCGACCAGTGGGTTGCCGATCTCGATGTGCATCTCGGCCGCCACGGCCGCCAGCTCCTCCGGCGATTTAACCGCGGCGATCCGCCCGAGTATCGGCTCGATCGGCTTCAGGCCGCGGGCGTTGATGGCCGCGACATCCAGCGCGGCGGCGAACATATCGCCGACTTTCTGGGTGTTGGAACCGGGCGCGCCCGGCTTGGCGGCCGCCGCCTCCACGAGGGCCCGCACGTGTCCCCAGTTTCGTTCCGCCAGTTCGTCGAACCCGCCCCAACGCGATTTGTCGGCCGGGATCGTGGTACGCGCGTACCAGCCTCCTGCCGCGAACTTCGCGAAATCGGCGCCCGGGGCGACCGAAAGGTCCATATGCTTCACGCTGAAGCCGGGCCCCGGATCGGCGGCATCAGCCGCCAAGGCGGGCACCAGGGACGCTGCGAAGAGGGGGACTAGTTTAAGAATCCTCATGCTGGGGAGCTCTGAAACCCGAATCGGGGGGGAAGGCAAACGCCGCGATGGCCTTTCCCCGAGCGCGGCCTTTGCCCGCGTCCCCCTCCCCGCCACGATACCGGGTCAATTCCATAACACTCCCGCGCCCAGCCGGCCTCGTGCTTGCCCTGGCTTTAGCCGCCCTGCTTCCGGTCCCGGCGGCGCGATCCACGGCCTCGACTGCCGATCATGTTACCTGACCCCGTGGCGATGGGAGCGTGGTCATTTTCGCATTGAGTCACCGTCCGCCTCCCTCATCCCCAATCCAGCCCCACTCACTTACTCCCAATTGCGCCGGTGCTGTGGCCGGTGCTTTCGCCCCTTACCGCCGTATGACCTCACCCCTGTCGACTCGCGCGTTCCTGCGCCACGTCCTGCCCGCCGCCTTTTTCCTCCTGCTGGCCAGCTTGGCCAGCGGCCAGAGCGCCACGGGCACGATCGAGGGCCGCGTGCTCAACACCCGCAACGGCGAGTACCTCGAAAAGGCGCGCGTCACGGTCGTCGGGACGCGCTTAGAGGTCTTCACCGACGCGACCGGCCAGTACCGCCTAACCGGCGTGCCGGCCGGCGAGGCCCGGGTACGTGTCTTCCATACGGGCCTTGCCCCCCAGACCATCAGTGTGTCCCTGGCCGCCGGACAGATCGTCACCCGCGATTTCGACCTGATCGGCGCCGACCGCACGCCCGGCCCGAGTGATGGCACGGTACGCCTCGATCAGTTCGTCGTAGCCACCTCCAAGGAAATGGAGGGCGCCGCCATCGCGATCAACGAGCAGCGGTTCGCCAGCAATATCGTCAATGTGGTCGCGGCCGATGAGTTTGGCCACATCGCCGAGGGCAATGTCGGGGAGTTCCTTAAATTCCTGCCCGGAATGTCGATCGACTTCGTGGGCGGCGACGCCCGCACGATCTCGATGGGCGGCGTCCCCTCCGGCAACGTGCCCGTCACGGTCGGCGGCTTCAACTTGGCCAGCGCCGCCTCCTCCGGCACGGGCCGCTCAGTCGAATTGGAACAGGTCTCGATCAACAATATCGCCCGCATCGAGGTCTACCACTCCCCCACCCCCGAGTCGCCCGGCTCGGCCCTCGCCGGCGGGGTCAATATGGTACCGCGGGGCGCCTTCGAGCGCTCCAAGCCGCAGTTCAATGGGAGCGTCTACCTGATGATGCGCGACGCCGAGCGCAGCCTGCGCAAGACCCCCGGCCCGATCCGCGAACCCACCTACAAGATCCACCCGGGCCTCGATTTCTCCTGGGTGGTGCCGGTCAACAATCGGTTCGGCTTCACCCTCTCCGGCGGCACGACGTCCCAGTACACGATGCAGGACTATATGCTGAACACCTGGCGCGGTGCCGGCAATGCCACCACGGTCGCGGCCACCGCCCTCAACGGCTACCCCGACACCACGCCGGACCAGCCCTACCTGTCCAACTACCAGGTGCGCGACGGCACCAAGCTCACGACCCGCTCGTCGCTCGGGACCACCCTTGACTACAAGCTCTCCCGCAACGCCCGCGTGGCCTTCTCGTTCCAGTACGCGTTCTTCGATGCGATGTTCAATAACCGCTCGCTCACCTTCAACACGAACCGCGTGCTGCCGGGCAACTTCAGCACTCGCGACACGCTTGGCGATCGCGGCTTCGGCGAGATCACGGTGGGCAACGGCGCCCGCGAGAAGTCCGGCACCACCTATATGCCGACGCTCCGGTTCTTCCACGACGGCCCCATCTGGAAGGTCGATGCCGGCGCCGGCTACTCGCACGCGAGCAACCATTACCGCGATATCGACAAGGGCTACTTCAACGGTGCCTCCGCCCGCCGCACCGGCGTGACCGTCCGCTTCCGCGACATCTTCTATCTGCGCCCCGGCCGGATCGAGGTCACCGAAGGCCCCAATGACACGCCCGTGGATCCCTACGATCTGCGCTCCTACGTGCTGAACACCAGCAGCAGTGACTTCCGGGAGTCCTCGGACCTGCAGCGCAGCGCCTTCGCCAACATCCGCCGCGACTTTGAGGTCCGCCGGGTGCCGATCTCGCTCAAGCTGGGCGCCGACATCCGCGAGTCCGCCCGCGATATCCGCGGCGGCACCGTGCCCTACACCCAT
>SYDD01000322.1 GCA_005786775.1 Opitutaceae bacterium | reverse complement strand
GTTCCAATGCCTGGCGCCCGGCCACCACGGCGGCGGTCTTGATCTCCGGGGTGCGGGCATGCTCGGCCGCGGCTGCAAGGCCAGGCAGGCTGGTGGCGTCGGTCCAGCGGCCCAGCGTCTCCACCGCGGCCTTCGCGAGCGCGGGATCGGCGGAGGCCGCGAGGCGCCCGGCGACTGCCGCCGCCTCCAAGGAGGTTAACCGGATCAAGGCGGGAAGTAGACGCCGCGCGACTTCTGGCGGGGCCTGTTCTAGCCGAGCGTAGAAGGTGCCCGCCAGGGATGGCTCCGCCTTATGGCGCTGCAGCAGCGTGACCACGGCGCGTAGGGTGCGGCCCTGCTCGCTTTCATCCTGCGCCTGCGCGGCCCAGTCGGTGAGCAGAGCCAGGTCGGTCGGGGGCGCGATCTCGCCCAGGGCCGCCGCGGCGGCACCGCGGATCGTCGCTGAGGAATCCGCGCGCAATTGCCGCAGCAGGGCCAGGCCCTCGGTCTGGCGGCGCAGAGCAAGTTGCTCGAGGCACGCCACCCGCCGTCCC
The DNA here is from genome assembly GCA_005786775.1 of Opitutaceae bacterium. Lineage (GTDB taxonomy): Bacteria > Verrucomicrobiota > Verrucomicrobiia > Opitutales > Opitutaceae > ER46. The sequence goes on along the minus strand of SYDD01000322.1, from coordinate 3,573 downwards.
TCGGGCCCTCGCTCGGCGCCCTCCAGCAGGACGGCGGCAACCTCCGCGCCCTTCAGGCGGGTTAGGCTTTGCCGCGCTTCCCGCAGGCTCGGAGCAAGCTCGAGCAGCTTGTCGACCACGGCGCGGGAACCGGGCAGCGATCCCAGCGCGCTGACTGCCTCCGTGCGCACCTGCGGGTCGCCGTGACTCGTCGCCGCGAGGACCGCGGGCACGGCTTCGGCTATACCTGAACGACCCAGGGTGGCGATGGCACCCGCCGCGGTGGCCGGATCCAGGTTGGGCACGAGGGCGGCGACAGCCGGCAGGTGGGCGGTGTCGCGTCGGTCCGCGAGTGCCTCCAGCGCGGCCGCGCGACGGGGCGCGGATGGGCCGGCCAACGCCTCGCGGATGCGCTCCGGGGCAAGCGCGGGTTCGCGGTCCAGCAGGAGGCGGAAAGCGCCGGTCCGCACGGGTATGGGCAGCTGCGTGTCGGCCTCTAGGGCGCGCAGCACTGCGACGGCCTCCGCGGCCGGGAGGTGGGCGGCGGCCTCGAGGCGGGCCGTGCCAATGATCGCGGACGGACCTGTGCTGGCACCGCGCAGCGCGGCCTCCGCGGCCACGGTGCCGATCCGGCCCAAGGCGGTCGCCGCGGCCTTCACCGTGGCAAGGTCGTTATCCGTCAAAAGGGCCGCGAGCGCGGTCACCGCCCCCGCATCCCGCCGGCGGCCGATCGAGTCGATGAGCCCCAGGCGGAGGCGCCCGGACGTCTTGGGCAGGGCGTCAAGCAGCAGGCGTTCCGCCGCCGGCCCGGGCACCTGTTCCAGCACTTGGCGGGCCAGATCGGTGTCCCGCTCCTCGGCGAGCATCCCGGCGAGGGTCCGGGCGGTGGCGGGCCGTAAGGGGCCTGCGGGGGCGCTGGCGAGCACCAGCGCAAGGCGTTGGCCGGCCGCCTGGCGCGCGGCGAAGGTCGGCTCGGTCCGGCGGAGCAGCGCGACCAGGCGCTCCTCCAGGTTGGCGAGTTTCCGAACGTCGCGCCCGGCCCCGCGCAGCTCGCGGTCCAAAGCTTCGAGCGAGCTTTGGTCACCGGAGTAGGTGAGGCTCTCCAGCGCGGCGGGCGTCGGTTCGCCGGCGGCGAGCGGAGCGAGGGGCAAGCCCAGGAGGGCGATGAGGGTGAAGGAGGAAAAGGCGCGCATGGCGGGAGCGGGGCGTTTCAGAGGGCGTAGCCGGCGCGGCGGGGACGATCGAGGAGTGCGTGGGCGGCGGGGTCGTCCAGCACGGCCTCGGCGCGGGGGTCCCAGCGGACCGGGCGGCCAAGTTGGGCGGCGATGACGTTCAGATGGCAGACCGTCGCGCTGCGGTGCCCGATCTCCACGTCGGCGATCGGCCGTTGCCGAGTGCGGACGCAGCGGAAGAAATCGAGGTGATGATGATCACTCCCATACAGGTGCATGTCCTCCGACCGAAGCGGCTGCGCCGCGAGCGCGGGGGGATCCGTCTCGAGGAAGTCGTCGCGCGAAACCCACACCTTGCCCTCGGAACCTTGGAATTCGATCATCGACTTTTGAAGGTCGTCGTCGCGCTCCACTCGGATGCCGTTGGCGTAGACATGCGTCTGGAAGCGGCAGCCCTCGAAACCCTTGGGAATGAATTCCACCGGCCCGGAGTGGTCCATCCCGAGCGCGTTCTGGATGATGTCAAAGTGGTGGGCGCCCCAATCGCCGTTCTTGCGGCCGCCGTACTCGAGGAAGCAGCGCCAACCGCCGCCGTAGTCGCCTTTCACGCGCCGCTCGTTGTAGGGCCGCCAGGGGGTCGGTCCGAGCCAACGGTCGTAATCGAAGCCCGCGGGCACTGGCTCCTCTGGCAAGGGCAGGGCCGGCGGGAATTGACCGAGGCGCGTGCGCACCAGCATGATCTGACCGATCCAGCCGTTGCGGACGATCTCGGCCGCCTTGCGAAAAGATTTGTTCGAGCGTTGCTGCGTGCCCGTTTGCAGGATGCGCCCGTGACGGCGGGCGAGATCGGTCAGGACGCGCCCCTCGCGCACGGTGAGCGTCAGCGGCTTCTCGCAGTAGACATCCTTTCCGGCGCGCAGCGCGGCCGCTGAGACGGCGGCGTGCCAGTGGTCAGGTGTGCATACGAAAACCACATCGATTCCTGGGTGGGCCAGCAGTTCTTCGTGGGTGCTGTAGACCGCGACGCTACCCTTCGCCTCCGCCCCGTAGGCGGTTTCGATACGAGCTCGCACCTTGTCGGCCTTCGCGCGGTTCACATCGCAGGTGGCGAGGATGCGGCACTCGTCGGTCAGACCGAGCAGGGTGCCCAGGTGGCTGGAGCAGATGAGGCCGTTGCCGACGAGGCCGACGCCAAGCCGGTTGGAGGGCGCGGCGGCCCCGAAGAGTCTCCGGGGGAGCAACAGGGGAGCGACGCCGGAGGCGAGCGCGGACTTCAGCAGGGTACGGCGAGAGAGCGCAGGGGACATGGGGAGAGGCGGGCAGGTAATACGGCGGCAAATTACGCGGCCGTGGAACCGTGCCGAGCCGATTCTGCGCCGCCGGCGCCGGGCGGGTTTGACTCGGGGCGAACGCGCGCCTGACGTTGTGTCCGATGTCACCCCGCCGTTCCCGTGCGCCCCGCCGGCTGCTCGCCCTGCTCGGCGCGGCGTCGTCCGCCGTCGCCGCGGAGCAGATCGATTTCAACCGCCAGATCCGCCCGATCCTCGCCGACGCCTGTTTCCACTGTCATGGTCCGGACGCCGCTTCCCGCGAGGCCAAGCTGCGCCTCGACGAGCGCGAGGGCCTGTACCGGGTCCGCGAGGGCGTCGCGGTGGTGGTGCCCGGCAAGCCGGAAGAGAGCGAGTTGCTCCACCGCATCGTCAGCCCGCACGAGGATGAGGTGATGCCGCCGCCACGGGCCGCCCGCCAGCTCAAGCCGGAGGAGAAGGACCTGCTCCGCCGCTGGGTCGCCGCCGGGGCGCCCTGGGGCCGGCACTGGGCCTTTTCGCCGCCCGTCGCGGCCGCGGTCCCGGAGGTGCCTTCGCGCCAGGGCTGGCGCTCCTCCCCGCAGGTGCGTAATCCCGTCGACGCTTTCGTGGTCGCCCGCCTGCAGCGGGAGCGCCTCGCTCTCTCCCCGGAGGCGCCGCGCGCCGTCCTCCTGCGCCGGGTGAGCCTCGACCTCACCGGCCTGCCGCCCGCGCCGGAGGAACTGGACGCCTTCCTCGCGGATCCGCGGCCCGACGCCTACGAGCGGCAGGTGGACCGGCTTCTCGCATCGCCGCGCTACGGGGAGCGCTGGGCCTGGGACTGGCTCGACGCAGCCCGCTACGCCGACACCAACGGCTTCCAAGGCGATCCCGAGCGCACGATGTGGCCGTGGCGGGATTGGGTGGCCAACGCGCTCAACGCGAACCAGCCGTTCGACCAGTTCTCGATCGAGCAGCTGGCCGGCGACCTGCTGCCGGGGGCGACGCGCGAGCAGAAGATCGCGAGCGGCTTCCACCGGAACAATATGTTCAACGGCGAGGGCGGGCGCATCCCGGAGGAAACCCGGGTGGAGAACGTCTTCGACCGCGTTGAGACGACTGGGGCGATCTGGCTC
>SYDD01000321.1 GCA_005786775.1 Opitutaceae bacterium | reverse complement strand
GTCGCGATCGCGGTGCCGCCGCCGCCGCCGAGGGAGATGACGCCGTGGATGCGCCCGGCCGCCGCGAGCTCGGCGAGCACGGCCGCGGCGCCGCGGCCCATCAGGGCGACGCATTCCCCGCGGTCGCGCCGCGCGAGCACCTCACGCCAGTCCGCGCCGCCGCGCGCGGCGACGTCCGCCGCCGCCACGTCCGGCGCCACCGCGGGTTCGCCGAGCGAGCCGACGTTGATGAGCAGCGGGGTGTGGCCGCGGGCGCGGATGCAGTCGGCCACGAAGGCGTGTTCGGGGCCCTTGGTGTCGAGGGTGCCGAGGACGGCGATGGTGGGCATCGGGGAGGGGTTGGGGCGGAGCGTGGCGGGCCGCGACGCACGATTCGATCCCGGAATGCGGCGTTCAGGCCTGCGGCGGCCGCCAGCGCACGAGGGGCTGACGCCCGGCCACGTACAGCGGATGCCGCGGGTGCCCCTCGCGCGTGGTGCCGAGGCACCAGAGTTCGTGGCCGGCGAGGAGGCGGGTGACGGCCTCCGCGCGCGCCTGGTGCACGCCGCTCACGCCCCAGGCGGCGACGATCCGCCCGCACCGCGCGGCCGCCCGCAGCAGCTGCGCGTCGTTCTCCGGGCCCACCGGGTCCGGGTGCGCGCGCATCTCCTCGGGGTACGGGGTGCGCAGGCCGAACAGGTTCGCCATCCAGAAGCCGTCGAAGCCCTCGCGCCGCGAGAACGAGGCGATCCGCGTCAGCGTCGGGTCGAGCTGGCGCTCGTCCGCGGTGCTCGGGTTGAGCCCGATCCAGAGGATCAGCCGGTCGCCGAGCAGGGGGCTCCAGCGGTGGATGAGCGCGTACCGGTGCCGGCGGTCCGGCGAGAAGTGGCACTCGTTGTCCATCGTTCAGGCGAGGATCTCGCGGAGGGTGGCGAGGTCCAGCGGCGGCGCCGCTTCCCCGTCGGGCACGACCGCGCCGGCCAGGGCCGCCTTCTCCACCTGCAGCTGGCGGATCTTCTCCTCGACGGTCCCCCGCGCCACCAGCCGGTACGCGATCACCGGCTCGGTCTGCCCGATGCGGTGGGTGCGGTCGATCGCCTGCGCCTCGACCGCGGGGTTCCACCACGGGTCGAAGAGGAACACGTAGCTCGCCGCGGTCAGGTTGAGGCCGAAGCCCGCCGCCTTCAGCGAGAGCAGGAACACCAGTGGCTCCGGGCTCTCCTGGAACCGCCGCACGAGCGTGTCCCGGTCCTCGGTGCGCCCGGTGAGCAGCAGGTGCGGCACGCTGTCCGCGGCGAGGCGTTCCCGGAGCAGCTCGAGCATCTCGACGAACTGGCTGAACACGAGGACCGGATGGCCCTCCTCGCGGAGCTCCTCGAGCTGCTCGACGAGCGCCTCCAGCTTGGCCGAGGGCGCGCCGCGCAGGGCGGGGTCGGCGAGCCCGGGATGGCAGCAGATCTGGCGCAGGCGGGTGAGGCTCGCGAGGACGTTGAAGCGCACGCGGTCGAGGGCGGCCGGGGTCTGCGCGCCGAGGAGCTGGGCGCGCGCCCGCTTGAGCTCGGCCTGGTACAGGCGCAGCTGCTCGCCCTCGAGCTCGACGACGAGGTCCTTCTCGGTCCGCGGGGGCAGGTCCGCCGCGACCTGGGCCTTGGTGCGGCGCAGGAGGAACGGCCGCACGCGGGCCCGCAGGCGGGCCGGGGCCTCCGGATCACCCGGCGGGTGGTGGCGGCGGAAGGAGGCCTGGCTGCCGAGCACGCCGGGCAGCGCGAAGGCGCAGAGGCTCCAGAGGTCGAGCAGCCGGTTCTCGACCGGCGTGCCGGTGAGGATCAGGCGGTGGTCGGCGTCGAGGGCCCGCGCCGCCTGCGCCACCCGGGCGGCGGGATTCTTGATGAACTGCGCCTCGTCGAGGATCACTGCGTGCCAGCGGCGTGCCGCGAACGCCGCCGCGCCGAGGCGTAGCTGGGTGTAGTTGGCCAGCAGAATGCCCGGGCCGGGGGGTGACTCCGCGTCGCCGCCCGCCTCGTGGCGGCGGGTGGCCAGCGACGGCGCGAAGCGGGCCGTCTCCGCCTCCCAGTTGCCCACCACGGACTTGGGGCAGACGACGAGCGCGCGCAGCGGTTCGCCCGCGGGCTGGCGCTCGGCCAGCCACAGCAGCCACGCGAGGGCCTGCAGGGTCTTGCCGAGGCCCATATCGTCCGCGAGCAGGGCGCCGAGCCGGTTGGCCGCGAGGAACGCGAGGAAATGAAACCCCTCCAGCTGGTAGGGCCGCAGCGCCGCGCGCAGGCCCGCGGGGCAGGGCGGGGGAGGCGGCGCCGTCAGGGCTTCCGCCCGCGCGCGCAAACGCGCCGCGAGCTCCGCGGGCAGGCGCTCCGCGATCGCGCCCCGGCCGAGCTGGAGCGCGTGCAGCCGCACCTTTTCGCCCTCTAAGGCCGCGGCGCCCGCTCCGGCCGCGGGCAGGCCCGCCTCGGCGAGGGCCGCCTGCGCCCCAGCGTCGACGGAAACCTCCAGGCGGCGCCACCCCTTGCCCGGCAGGCGCACGAGCTTCCCGCCCGCCCGCAGGAGCAGGGCCAGCTCCGCGCGCGTCAAGCTCGCGTCCTCGGGCTTCAGCACTAGCGCGAGGTCGAACCAGTCGCGCCCCTCGCGCGCCTCCTCGAGGTCGAATTCCACCCGCGCCCGCACGGGGCCCTCCAGAATCCCCTTCACCTCCGGGTCCGCCCACACCCGCACCTCCTGTGGCAGCCGCTCCCGCCAGAGCGCGAGGCGATCGGGCAGGTCGGGTCCCAGGCGGCAGGCCCACGCTTGCTCGACCGGGTCGAATAAGAGGCCCAGCGCGAGGGTCTGCCGCACCACGAGCTCGGGTAGCGACGCGTCCAGCGCAAATAATTGGTCGCCCGTCGACGGCGCGGGCGTGAGCGCGCGCCAGCCCTGCGGGGTCCAGTCGGTCCGCACCGGTGGCCGATCCGCCTCCGCCCAGAAGCGCAGGAGCAGGCGCTCACCGCCGCCGAGGGCGGAACCAAGGCTGCATTCCACCTGAGCGCCGAGCGCCACGGACTCCATCCGCGCGCCGAGCGCCGGAGGCAGGGCCACGCCCGCGTCACGGAAGGCGAGGAGCATGGCGGGATCCTCGGCGACGGCGGGTGGGATCAGCGCGGCCGCAGCCGAGTTGCCGTCGAGCGCCGGCGGCCCCGTGTGCACGACCGAATTCAGCAGGTAATAGGCGGGGTCCCCCGGCAGGTGTCGGGCGGCGGGCGGGATGGGGCGGCCGGCCGCGTCCTCGAGGATGAGCCGGTAGTCGGCCTCGCCGGGCCCCGGGGGCAGCAGACGTCGGCGCAGCAGCTCCGGGGCGAAGTGCAGAGGCCGGCCGGCGGCGTCCGTGACCTTCTCGCGGGCGCGGGGATGGCGTAGGACTGCGTGTAGCCAAGCCGCCTCCTGTCGGTTGGCGAGGCTGGGGGTTGTGCGGCCTGAATCCACCACGTGCCGTCGCAGTAGGGCGAGCAGGACGGCGCTGGCGGCGTCGAGGTCCGTTTCCAGCCAGCGCTCGGCGCCGCCTTGCGCGAGGACCGTGCGCCAGGCGTTGCGCCAGCTGCCGCCCTCGGCTGGGCAGCTCTCGAGGGCGAAGGTGCCGGGCCCCACTCGCAACCGCAGCGGCCCTGGGGGCAGTGTGCCGGGCTGGAGGGCGCGCGCCGGCGCCGCGGCGGGGACGAGGCGTTCTCGCCAGCGGGCCACGGCCGCGCGCCGTTGCTCCTCCGCACCGCGGGCCGGGGCGGGCACCGGCTCGGTTGCGGCGTGCAGGAAGTCGGGGAGCGGGGTTCCTGCCGCGCGCAGGTCCGCGGCGAGCTGCCGCCAAAATTCGCGGGGGTTCTTCGGCAACCCCCGCCCGTCCTGGAGCTGCAGGCCGCGACCCACGGACTCCCAGCCGGGCAATTCGCGCAGGGGCGCTAGGTCCCTTTGCTGCAACCGACCGGTTCGTTCCAGCTGGAGGAAGACGCGGAGGATCCGTCGGGCCAGCCCCTCGTCGTCGGAGGCTAGCGGCGCCGTCCGCCCGGCGGTAAGCTCGCGCAGCAGCGCGGCTTCGCGTTCCTCCGGGGACGCCTGGCCGCTCGGCGGGGCGACGGGTTCGGGTGCCAGTTTACCCAGCCAAGCCAGCCCCAGCGCTTGGAGGTGCTTGCAGCGGCTCCCGAGCGGGCAGGTGCAGACGCCCATCCAGTGGTTACCCGCCCGTTGCAGCCTTACCGCGTACAGGCGTTCGCCGCGGACGGTGCCCTCGACCTCCCGCTCCGAGCGGCGCGCCATCGTCTCCACTCGGCCGCGGCGCGCGTCGTCGGTCCCCCTCTCACGGACGAACCGCGGCATGGCCTCAAGGTACCGGCGCAGGGCCGGCGCGGCATCCGGCGAGTCGACGGTGGCGGGAGACATTGGGAGCAGCGAAACGCCGCCGCCGCTTGGGAGCAAGCTGCCCGCAGCCCCGGGCGCATCTCCGCCTTGAACCCACCCCGGCGCTCTGCTTCCTCGGAAGGATGGCCTAGAAGAACCCGTTGTCCGACGCAGCCCTTGAGCAGATCGCGCGGCGCTTCGCCGTGATCGCCGAGCCGATGCGACTGCGACTGATTCAGGCGCTTTTCTCCGGCGAACGCCACGTCGGTGCGCTGGTCGCCGTCACGGGCGGTTCCCAGGCCAACATCTCCCGCCACCTGCAGCGGCTTACGCGCGCCAATATCCTTGCGCGGCGCCGCGAGGGGCTACTCGTCTTCCACCGCAGCGCTGACCCGACGATCTTCCCGCTGTGCGAGCGGGTCTGCGGCCGCATCCAACAGGAACGCCGTCGGCCAGCTCAGCGGTCGACGAAGGCCGGTTCCCAGCCCGGCGCGGCTGCCGGCAGTGCCGCCGCGAGCGGATACCGGTAGAGCCGCCCCTCGTAGTTGCGCAGGACGATCGCGTCGTCGTCGACCGACTCGACGTAATCTGGGTTCAGGGGCACCTTCCCGCCGCCGCCGGGCGCGTCGATCACGAACTGCGGCACGGCGTACCCCGTGGTATGCCCGCGCAGGGCCTGGATGATCTCGATCCCCTTGCGGACGCTCGCCTTGAAGTGCGCGCCCCCGGTGATGAGGTCCATCTGGTAAAGGTAGTAGGGGCGGACGCGCATCCGGAGTAGGCGGTGGACCAGCGCCTGCATCACGTCGACGTCGTCGTTGATGCCCCGCAGCAGGACGCTCTGGTTGCCCAGCGGCACCCCGGCGAAGGCGAGCCGCTCGCAGGCCGCCCGCAGGTCTGCGGTGCACTCCCGCGGGTGATTCACGTGGATACTCATCCATACCGGCCCGTGCCGCCGTAAAATCGAGCACAGCTCCGGCGTGATGCGCTGCGGGAGGAAGACCGGGATCCGCGAGCCGATCCGGATGAACTCGACGTGCGGGATCGCCCGCAGCCGCATCAGCAGGTGCTCCAGCTTGGCATCCGACAGCAGCAGCGGGTCGCCGCCCGACAGCAGCACGTCCCGGATCTCCGGGTGCGCCGCGATGTACCGCAGGCCCTCCTCGTATTCGGGGTGAAAATTGTAGTCCTGCGCGTTCGAGACCAGCCGGCTCCGCGTGCAGTACCGGCAGTAGGCGGCACAGCGGTCCGTCACCAAAAACAGCACCCGGTCCGGGTACCGGTGCACGAGGCCCGAGACGGGCGAGTGCTCGTCCTCCCCGAGCGAGTCCAGCATCTCGCCCTCGGAGACAACCTGCTCGGCGGCCCGCGGGATCACCTGCTTGCGGATGGGGCAATCGGGGTCCTGGCGGTCGATTAGGTTGAAAAAGTATGGGGTGATCGCGAGGGCCAGCTTCCGGTTGGCGTGCTCGCACCCGGCGCGCTCGTCCGGGGTTAGCTCCATCAGCTGTTCCAGCTGCGCCGTGGTCGTTAGGCGGTTCTTTAGTTGCCACGTCCAATCGCGCCAAGTTTCCGCCGGCAGGTGCTGCCACAGGCCCTGTCCCTCGGCCCAGACGGCGCGGTCTTCAGTGTAAGGCATTGTCGGGCCAGAGTGTTAGGGTGGCGCCCCCTGGTGTCAAACAGGCCGCCGGGAATCGGCGCGGGCCAAGATTTGCCCGAAACCACTTGGCACGCCCGAAACGACTGTTTTTCGTTCGGCTTTAATGTCCTCGCCGAAACCCGCCCTCCTCGCGCTCGAAGACGGTTCCCTGTTCCGCGGCCGCGCCTTCGGCGCCGACGCCACCGTCGCCGGCGAGTGCGTGTTCAACACCTCGATGACCGGTGACCAGGAGATCCTCACGGACCCCTCCTACTGCGGCCAGATCGTCACGATGACGGCCGTGCAGATCGGCAACTACGGGATCAACGAGGAGGACAACGAGGCCGCCGCGCCGCGCTGCACCGGGTTTGTGGTCCGGGAGCTCTCGCCGGTGGTCAGCAACTGGCGCAGCCGCCTCTCGCTCGGGGACTACCTCGCCCGCCACGGCATCCCGGGGATCAGTGACGTCGACACGCGGGCCCTCACGAAGAAGCTGCGCGTGGATGGTGCGATGAAGTGCTGCTTGAGCACGCGCCCGATCGCCGACGCCGAGGCCATTGCCCTCGCGCGCGGCTGGCGCGACATGGCCGGCACGGATTACGTGCGGGAAGTCACCTGCGCGGCACCCTACCGGTGGCCCTCCGTGGACCGCGGCAACCTGCCCTACCTGCCGGTGGGCACGACGATGAACCTGCCGGACGCGCCGGCCCGCCGCTTCCGCGTCGCGGCCTTCGATTACGGCGCCAAGTTCAGCATCTTCCGCAAGCTGGCCCACCACGGGTTTGACGTGCAGGTGTTCCCCGCCACCACGCCGCCGGAGGCGGTGCGCGAGCACCGGCCGGATGCGATCTTCCTCTCGAACGGCCCCGGTGACCCCGCCGCCCTGCCGTACATCCACCACACGGTCACCAACCTGCTGCCCGATTTCCCGATGTTTGGGATCTGCCTCGGGCACCAGATGCTGACCCACGCCCTCGGCGGCACCACCTTCAAGCTCAAGTTCGGCCACCGCGGCGGTAACCAGCCGGTGCAGAATCTCGAGACCGGCCGCGTCTCGATCACCGCCCAGAATCACGGCTTTGCCACCGACCCCAAGTCGATCGAGCAGCGCGGCGCCCGCATCACCGAGATCAACCTGAACGACCGCACAGTCGAGGGCCTCCGGCACAACACCCTGCCCGTCTTCAGCGTCCAATACCACCCGGAGGCCGCCCCCGGTCCGAACGACGCGGATCCGCTCTTCGTCGATTTTTATCGGATGGTCGAGGCGCGCCAAGCCGGCAAGGTCTGAGAGGTGCGGCCGCGCCGGCGGAGGCCGGTTCCGGCCCATCGACCCCGTTCGCCACTGGGCGGGGTCAGACCTCGTCGAACTTCCGCGCGAACAAGCTCTCCAACTCGGTGAGTAGGTTCGCCGCGTCGGTCCCGGTCGCGATGAATCGGACCTTCGCCCCCTTGCCCGCCGCTAGCATCATTAGGCCCATGATGCTCTTGCCGTTAACTTGCTCCTCGTCCTTTTCGACCAACACCTCGGCGCGGAACTTGTTGGTGATGCGCACAATCATCGCTGCCGGCCGGGCGTGAATGCCCATCTTGTTCTGCACGATCAGCTCCCGGGTGAGAGGAGTGGTGGTCGGGCTGGCGTTGGCTTGGCTCATGGGATCGTGGCGGGCCGGTTAAAATCGCTTTCGCCTCCTCGGCTTGCAACCCAAAAACCCGGCGCCAGCGTCCCGCCCATGCCGCCCGCCACCGCGATCATCGTGCCGTGCCGTCTGGAATCGACCCGTTTCCCGCGCAAACTGCTGCACCCGATCCGCGGCAAACCCCTCCTCCGCTGGGTTGCCGAACGCATCGCCGCCGAAGCCCCGGAGTTTCCCCTCTACTTCGCGGTCGATGACCCCCTGCTCGCCGACTGCGTCACCGCCGCCGGCTTCCAGGCCCTGCCCACCAGCGTCGCCCACCAGAGCGGCACGGACCGCCTCGCGGAGGCCAACCGCCGGATCGGCGCCCAGCGGGTGATCAACGTCCAAGCCGACGAGCCGCTCGTCACCGGCGCCCAGATCCGCGCCCTCGCCGCCCTGCTCGCCGGCGGGGCCCCGATGGCGACGCTGGTCACCCCCTTCCGCACGGCCGCCGACTTTCATAACCCCAACCAGGTCAAGGCCCTGCTCGGCGATTTTCCCGCCGGCCGGACCGGGGCGGTCGGCCGCCGGGCCCTCTACTTCTCGCGCTCCCCGGTGCCCTACGCCCGCGACCTGCAGGGGCGCGTCGACGACGCCTGGGTCGCCGCCCACCCCTGTTTCCGCCACCTCGGGCTCTACGCCTACGATGCCGGGCTGCTCGACCGTTTCGCCGCCCTGCCCCCCGGCCGTTTCGAGCAGCTCGAGAAGCTGGAGCAGCTCCGCGTGCTTGAGAACGGCCTCGAGATCGCCTGCGACGTCACGGATGACCCCACCATCGGGGTCGACACGCCCGAGGACGCAGTCCGCTTCGAGGCGTTCCTCGGGCGTTGACCGGCGCCGAGCGCGCTTAGAAAGTGCCCTTGACGCCGATCATCCAGAGCGAGCCGAACTCGATGCGCTGGCGGAACCGCGCGACCAAGGGCGTGCTGGGCCCGTAGACCTTGATGTCGTCCGGGGTGTCGCCGATGTTGCGGAGGTTGGCGAACACGGCCATCCCCGGGCGGAAGGTGTACTCGCCGCCGACGTCGACGTAGAGGCGCTTCGACCACCAGGTGAACGTGCCCGGCTCGATGCTGGGGCCACTGGCGATCGCGGCGCGACGCTGGGCCCCGCGGTAGTTCCAGTTGGCGCGTAAGGAGAGCTTCTCGCGGGTGAAGCTGAAGCCCCAGTTCGCCGTCCGCGGCACGAAGCCCGGGAAGGTGGCGGCCGCCGGCCCGAGGAGGCGCTGGGCGCTGCCGTTGGCGTAGACCTGCACGCCGCGCGCCCACGCCGGAAGGAAGGTGAGCGGCTGGCGGTAATTGAAGGTGAGGCCCTGCATCCGCACCGTGCGGTCGAGGTTGGTCTGCGTGACGACCGGGTACTGGCCGTAGACGTTCGGGTTGAGGTCGTAGAGCTCGAGGAACTCCGGCGTGGCGGCGATCGTGGTGCTGCCGAAGAAGTTCTCGAAGTCGCGGCGGAAGGCGCCGACCGAGACCTGGCCGACGCCCTGCAGGTAGTACTCGAGGCGCACGTTCACCGCGCGGGCGGTCCACGGCTTGATCCCGATGTTGTTGATCGTGATCTGGTCGTTCGGCGAGGGGTTCTCGGGGTCGGGCAGCGTGACGCCGCCGGCGTACTGGTTGAAGTCGGGCCGGCCCACCGAGGTGGACCACGAGGCGCGCGCGATCAGGTCCTCGCGTACGTTGAAGCTCGCGTTGAGGCTCGGGAACCAGCGCAGGTACTCCTTCTCGGCGTTGAAGCCACGGTCGAGGAAGGTGAGGCGCGAGAATTCGAGGGTGTTCGCCGGGGCGATCGCGACGGGGCGGCCGTTGGCGCCGAGCACCGGGCGGCCCTGCGCGTCGCGCTGCACGTTGCGGTTCGGGTCGGTGAACGGCCCCTGCGCGGCGAGGTTCGTCTGCTCCGCGCGCACGCCGCCGGTGAACCGCAGGCGGTTGCCCAGCAGGCCGAGGTCCGCCCGCAGGTAGGCCGCCGAGACCAGCTCCTCCGCCCACTTGGAGTTGGTCACCAAGTTCCGGTAGTTGGTGTTCGCGTTGGTGGTGAAGTAGGCCGGGTTGTCGAGGTAGTGCCGGTAGAGCAGCTCGCTGCTCACGCCCTCGATCCGCGGGAAACCGTAGGGCGCGACGCGGCTGGAGAAGCTCGGGTCGAGAAACGGCCGCGGGCGGTCGTCGCTCCCCGGAGTCACGGTCGTGCTGGCGACGCCGTCGCGCCCGACGTAGGTGAAGTTCGGCACGAACAGGCGCTGGTCGCGCGCGGCGCGGCGGAAGTCGAGGCCGCCCTTGAGCGCGAAGGGCAGCGGTCCGCGGAAGGCACGGCGCGCGTTGGCGTACAGGGTGTGCTTCATGTCGTCCGTCGACCGCTCGTTGCCCGTGGTCGCCGTCAGCGCGTAGGTGTCCAGCACGTAGGGGTCCACGGGCTGGCCGGCGGCGTCAGTCACGGTGACCACGCCCGGGCGGAGGTAGAAGTTATCGGCGAAGGACACCGTGACGCCGGTGCGCCGCGAGGTGGTGGTGTCGAAGATGCCGGCGCGCAGGGTGTTGCTGCGGTTGCGGGCGCGGGAGACGGCGAGGCCGGACTCCAGCCGCCATTCGGGGCCGTCGTGGCGCCAGGTGAGCGACGGCATATAGGTCCAGTTCATCCGGGAGGCGCCGGTCGAGACGACCTGGATGTTGCCCTGGCCGGCGGCACCGCGGGTGTGAGTGAGGCTGAAATCGCCGGGGTTCACGCGGCCCACCTCGAAGGTGAGGGCGTTGTGGTTGATCATCACGTCGAAGGTCGACGCCTGGAAGGAGAGCGAGAGGCGGTCGCGCGGCGCGGGTTTCCAGTCGAGGGTGAAGCCGAGCGAGGAGCGCTTGGTGTCCTTGCCGCTGTTGCGCACGAGAAAGGAGGTGAGGTACGGCCGGTCAAACGTGGTGTGGGGGTAGGCGACGCCGTTGGTGGCGGCCTGGGTGCCGCGCCAGGTGTTCTGGGCCTGGGGCTCGCCGGAGTACTGGCGGTTGAAGCCGCCGGAGAGGGTGAAGCCGAAGGTGCGGCTGACGGGGGCGACGTAGGAGAAGTCCATCCCCGGGTGGATCTTGCGGGTGGGGTGGCGCGGGGCCGGCGTGCGGTCCCAGTCGCGCGCGTTGTCGCGGAAGAGCACGTAGGTGCTGAGGTTGAACTGGGGCTTGGACCGCTCGAAGGAGCTGCGCGGCACCATATTCACGGAACCGGCGAGGGCGTTGCCCTCGGAGTCCGGGGTGGGGGAGAACTCCACCTCGACGCGGGAGAGGTTGTTGATCGCCACCTGGTCGAGGCCGACGCTGCGGTTGGTGCCGCCGCCGCCCCCGCCGACCGCGCTGGCGAGGCTGAAGCCCGCGATGGTCACGGGCACGTAGTCGCCGGGCACGCCGTTGAGCGAGACCTCGCGCGCGTTGCCGCCGGCGTAGTCGATGTTCACGCCGGGCAGGAACTTCAGGAACTCCGCCACGTTGCCCTCGGCCACGTCGCCGAACTCATCCACCGCGACCACGTTCTTGATGTTCGGCGCGAAGCGCTGCTCGTTGATCGCGAGGGCGGCGCCGCTCATCTCCCGCGCGCTCGCGACGACAAACTGATCCAGCCGGATCGGCCCGCCCGCGTCGCCTCCGCCCGCCGGAGCGAGGCGGAAGTCGGCGGTCGCATTGCCGCCGGCCGGAACCTGCGCCGTGACGGTCTGCGGGGGCAGGCCGGTGTAGAAGGCCCGGACGCGCACGGTCCCCGCCGCCACGCCGCCCAACCGGTAAATGCCGTCCGCGTCGGTCGCGGTTTCCAGGGTGGTCCCCTCGACGGTCACCCGCACGCCCACGAGGTAGGCGCCCGTCACCCCGTGGGCCACCCGGCCCTCCAGAGCGCCGGTGGCGGGCGGCGTGGCGGCCGGGAGCAGGGCCGGGAGCAGGCAGAGGAAACACGCGGTCAGGCAGCGGCGCAGGTGCGGCATAAGGTCAGGGGGTTGCGGGGAAGGCTGAAGGGCGGGTCCCGCGGATGGCGAGCCCCCGGTGACGATCCCCACGCCGCGCGCCCGGTTCAGCGGTGCGCGTGCCACTCGGGCGAGGCGTACTGCTCCGTCAACGCCTCGACCTCGCCCTCGGCGAACTCCGGCCACGGCGCGGGGCCGGCCTCCGCGCCCAGCAGCGTGGCGAGCGCGGCGCTGAAGTCCGTCGTGAAACGGTCCCAGTCCACCGGGACCCCGGACTCCGCCGCCGGCCGCCAGATCGAACCCTGGAAGAGCAGGCCGCGCTTGTTCCGCTTCTGGGCCGCGCCCGCGATCTTCGCGCCGGTGCCGGAGTGGATGACGTCGTGGACCTCCGCGCGCTCGAAGCACACGCCCGCCGGGGTATCCGCCGCGGGGTCGCGTACCTCCTGGGTGACGGCCGGCACGCCCTGAGCGCGCAGGCTGGCCGCCAGCGCCTCGTGCACCTCGCGGTAACTCTTGGTCGCCCGCATATCCTCGAGCGGGTGCCCGCGGGGGATCACGAGCGCGTAGGTCCAGTCCTCGCGATGGTCGACCACCCCGCCGCCGGTCGGCCGCCGGCAGAGGTCCGGCGTCTCGCCCGCGGGCAGTTGGGTGCGCACGAAGTCGAGCGCCTGGGAGTAGCCGAAGGTGAACGCGGGCCGGTGCCAGCCGTAGGAGCGGAAGCGGGCCGCGTCCGCAGCGGGATAGCGCTGCAGGAGCAGGAAATCGACGGCCATGTTCTCGGCGGCGCCGCCGAGGCGGCAGGGGAGCAGGTCGAGGCGCATCGTTCAGCCGAGATACCACGCTCGCGACGCCACCGGCACCTGAAGCTCCTCTAGCGCCGCGGCGAGGGGCTCCGGCGGCGTGCGCAACCGGCCCGCGAGGGGGCGCAGGTCCAGCTCCAGCCGCGCGGGCCGCCGGCGCGCGGCGTCCGGCTGGTCCGCCCGCGTGGTCGCGGCGAGCGGCGCCTGCTGCGGAGTCAGCCGGAAATGCGCCCGCACCCGCTCCGCCAGCTCTAGCCGCGAGACGAGTTCGGTCCCCGCCCAGTGCACGACGCCCCGCACGTCGCGGCGCTCGCAGAGCTCGACGAGGACTTCCGCCAGGTTGTCTGCGGTACAGGGCTGGCGGAACTCGTCAGTGAAGAGCCGGGGTGTCCGGCCCGCCGCCCAGTCAGCGAAGAGCCGCTCGTGGAGGCTGCGGCCGCCCCCCGGGCTGTTGCCGAGCAGCAGGGGCGCGCGCACGGTGACCGCGAACTCCGCCGCGGCCGCCGTCACGGCCTG
>SYDD01000320.1 GCA_005786775.1 Opitutaceae bacterium | reverse complement strand
GCACCCGGAGCCGCCGCTCGCGGGCCGCCGGCAGATCGTGCCGCGCGACCTCTCCGGCCGCGCCCGCCCCCGTGCGCAGCGCGGCGAGGAGTTCCGCGGTGTCCGTCGCCACCACGGCGAACCGGTGCCCGACATGACTGCGGCCCGCCGCGAGGGTGAAACTCACCTCCGCCAACGCGGCGCCGGCCCCGGCCGGGCTCGCCAGCCACGCGGCGAGATCGGCGCGGCGGCGCGCGAGGGCCGGCGCGGTGAATCCCGAAAGCAGGAACAGGTGCGGCCCGGGCGGGACCGGGGCCGCGGGCGGCGGCGGGGCCGGCGGCTCCTCGAGTACCAGGTGCGCGTTGGCCCCGCTGAAGCCGAAGGAGCTCACCGCCGCGCGCCGCGGCGCCCCGGGGCGCGCCGGCCAGGGCAGCGCCTCGTCGGCAATCCGGAACGGCCCACCCTCCAGCACGAGTTCCGGGTTGCGCGGACGCGCGTGCAAGGTCGGCGGAATCAGGCCATGACGCAGCGCGAGGACGACCTTCAGCAGCCCCGCCACCCCCGCCGCCGCAAGCGCATGGCCGAAGTTGGACTTCACCGACCCCAGCGCGCAGAAACCCGCCCGCGCGGTGAAGCCCCGGAACGCCTCGGTCAACGCCGCCACCTCCATCGGGTCGCCCAGCCCCGTGCCCGTGCCGTGGCACTCCACGTAGTCCAGCGTCGCCGGGTCCACGCCCGACCCACGGTACACCGCCGTCTCCAGCTCCGCCTGCGCGGGCGCGCTCGGCGCGGTGATGCCGTTGGTGCGGCCGTTCTGGTTCACGCCGCTGCCCCGGATGACCGCGTGCACCAGGTCACCGTCGCGCAACGCCGCCGCGAGCGGCTTCAGTACCACCACCCCCACGCCCTCGGCGGGCACGATGCCGTCCGCCCCGGCCCCGAAGCTCCGGCAGCGCCCGGTCGGTGAAAGGAGGCCCGTTTTGCTCGCGCGGATATGGAAACCGTCCGACGACATCACTGCCACGCCGCCCGCGAGGGCCAGGGTGCAGCCGCCGGCCCGCAGGCTCTCGCACGCCAAGTGGATCGCCACCAGCGAGGAGGAGCAGGCGGTGTCGACCGCGAGCGCGGGGCCCTTCAGGTTGAGCAGAAACGGCACCCGCCCGGCCAGAATCGCGCTCGCGTTGCCGAGGAACGCCCCCGCCTCGCCCCAGTCGGGCCGGCCCACCAGCTGCGTCTCGTAATCCCCCGCGCAGCAGCCGGCGAACACGCCGCAGCGGGTGTCGTCCAGCGCCCGGTCCGAGAGGCCCGCGTCCTCGAGGGCCCGCCACGCCGCCATCAGGAACAACCGCTGGTGCGGATCCATCAGGTCCGCCTCGCGCGGGGTGCAGCGGAAGAACAAGGGGTCGAAGCCCGCCGGATCCCGGAGGAAGCCGCCCCACCGGCTGTAGCTGCGCAGCGGCGCCCGGCGGTCCGGACTGAACCGCGCCCGCCAGTCCCAGCGCTCCGCCGGCACCTCGCGCACGCTGTCGCGGCCCGCCGCGAGGTTCGCCCAGAATTCCTCCAGGTCGTCCGCATCCGGAAACTGGCCCGCCATCCCGATGATCGCGATCGGCTCCGGGCCGCCCGCCGGCGCCGCTTCCCCGACGCGCGCCCCCACCCCCGCAGGCACGGCCGGGACCGCCCTCGCCGCCGGCACAGGCGCGGGGACCGGCGCCGCGGGAGGCAGGGCCAGCGCGCGCAGGCGTTGCACCACTTCCGGCTCCGCGGTCGCCAGGATCCGGCGGACGAGGCGGCGCACCGAGGGATGGTTGAACAGGTCCGGCGTCCGGAGCGCGAGGCCGAGGTCGCGGTTCAGGCGCTCGATGATCTCCACCGCCAGGATCGAGTCGACGCCGAGGCTCTCAAAGGTCGCGTCCTCTCCCACGGGATCCCCCTCCGCCTGCACCGCCCGCGCGACGACCTCCGTGGTGCGCGCCCGCAGCCAGCGCGCCAACGCCTCCTCCGCCTCCTCCCCGGCCTCCGCGGCGACCGCCACCGGCACCGCGCGCGCCGGCGCCACCACGGGAGCAGCGGCCTGGGGTGCCGCAGCCACCTCGGCCGGATCGCGGCGGGCGACGATCACCGCCTGCGGGAAACGGTCCGCGGGCGCCGGATCCCGGCCCAGCACCTCGACCTCGCGATAACCCTCCTCCGCCAAAATCCGCCGCCACTGCGCCTCGTCCGCCAAGGGCGCCTCCGGCCGCCGCCGCTCGGGGTCCCGGCACGCCCACCAGCGCGCGAGGAGGCCATAGGTCAGGCCGTTCAGCACGTGCGCCCGTGTCGCCTCGATCAGGACCAGCCGGCCGCCGGGGCGCAGCAGACCGCGCAGGTGGCGGAGGGCCGGGCCGAGCTCGCCCAGGGTGTGGAGCACGTTGGCCGCGACGATGACGTCGCAGCTCGCGGCGGGCTGACCCTGAGGCCCTGGCGGCTGCTCTAGGTCCAGCAACCCGAACCGCATTCCCGGGTAACGGGGCCCGAGCCGCTCCTGCCCGTGGCGCCGGAAGGCCGGCGCGATGTCCGTGAAGACATACTCCGCGTCCGGCCGCTCCCGCGCGAGCCGGGCGGCCACGACCTCGGTGGTGGCCCCCGTGCCGGCGCCAACCTCGAGCACGCGCGGCGTCCCAAGGCCCGCGGGCGGCAGCGCGGCCAGGACCGCCGCGGCGGCGACGCCGTTCGCGTGGTCCATCATCACCGAACCCTCGTACAAGGCCGCCACCGCCTGCACGGAACCACCGGGGAAAAGCACCTCCGCCCCCTGCCGCCGCCCGGCGACCACCTCGGGCAGGGCTTCCAGGCAGGCCGCCAGCAGCCCCGCATGGGGCGCGAACCGCGGCTGCGCCACCCCGAAGGCCGCCAGATCGCCCGGGCCCGCCGCCCCGCCGGGCGTCAGCCGCCACCCTCCGGGCACCGCCTCCACCAGACCCGCGCCCGCCAGATGATAAGGCAGCGAGGCGCACAGGCGCGCGTACTCCGCCGTCGCCCCCAGCGCGGCCGCGATGCCCGCTCCGTCCACGACCTCGCCTTCCCGCGCCCACAGGCCCCGGGCGCGCAACCGGCCGAGCAGCGCCACCCCGGTGGTGGCGGCCAGGCCGTCGAGCGCGGCCACCTCCTCCGCGGCGCGCACCGGGTCGAGGCCCGGCCCTTCCACCGCCCACCGCGCCGCAGTGCCGGCCGCCCCCAGGGCCGCGGGCGCCGCGGCGGGCCAGGGACGGACGGAGTAAGCCTCCAGGGTGAACACCGGTCGCCCCGCCGCGTCGGTCGCCACCCCGTCCACCGCGCCCTCGGCGTTCCGCCAGACGTGCACGCGCAGCCGGTCCGGCCACGGCGCGTGCCAACCGAGGCGATCCGCGGCAAAGGGCACCCCGCGCTCATCGCCCCGCCGCAGCCGGAGCAGGGCCGCGAGTTGCAGCACGCCGTCGGCCGCCGCCGCCGGCCAGATCCCCGGGGGCCCCGCGGGCGCGCTCAGCGTCGCGCCGGCCCCCGCCGGCCCGAGCACCACCTCGTCCAAGGTGCGGTAGAGCGGACCGTACGAAAGCCCGGCCCCACCGAGGAGCGCATAGACCTCGGCGGCCGCCACTCGCTCGACGCCGGGATGGCCCGCCACCGGGGCCGGTCCCGGTGGGCGGGGCACCGGCGCTTCGCCCCAGCCAAACCAGCCCCGCGCGTGCTCGCCCGCGGCCGAACGCACCACGAAGGCGCGCCCGTCCGCGCCCTCCCCCAGCACGGCCGCGGCGGCCGCGGGATCGGCCGTCAGCGGGCGCAACCACGTGATGCGCTCCCAGCGGCACGGGCGGAAGGAATCGGCCGCGGGGTCGGCCGCGGCGCGGACCAAACCGAGGTGGCCGACGGCCGGAAACACCGGCTGGCCCGCCACGCGGTGCTCCGCCAGCAGACGAGCGCGGTCCGGCGCCGCCGCCGGTTG
>SYDD01000051.1 GCA_005786775.1 Opitutaceae bacterium | reverse complement strand
CGGGGCGACCGAGGCGATGATGGTGGCGATGATGACGGTGTGCGATCCGGGGGACCGGGTGGGCCTCTTCTCGCCGTTCTACGAGAACTACGGCGCCGACGCGCTGCTGGCCGGGGCGGAGCCCGTGCACGTGCCGCTGCACCCGCCCGATTACCGGTTTGAGCCGGCGGAGCTGCGGCGGGCGTTCGCCGGCGGCCTGAAGGCGTTCGTACTCTGCAACCCCTCGAACCCCTGCGGTCGCGTCTTCACGCGGGAGGAACTGGGGCAGCTGGCCGCGCTGGCGGAGGAATTCGACGTGTGGATCCTGACGGACGAGGTGTACGAGCATATCATCTTCCCGCCGCACCGACACACCTACTTCTCCACCCTGCCGGGGATGGCGGAGCGGACCCTGATGTGCTCTTCGCTCTCGAAGACCTTCGCCATCACGGGCTGGCGGCTCGGCTACGTGCAGGCCGCGCCGGCGGTGATCGCGCAGGCGCGCAAAGTGCACGATTTCCTCACCGTCGGGGCGGCTGCGCCGCTGCAACATGCGGTCGTCACGGCGCTTGGCTTCCCCGATTCCTACTACGCCGGCCTCGCGGCGGAATACGCGGCCGGGAGGGACATTTTGCTCGGCTACCTGGAGCAGACCGGACTGGCGTTCTCGCGGCCGGAAGGGGCCTATTTCGTCATGGTGGACATCTCCCCCTTCGGCTTCGCGAGCGACGTCGAGTTCGCCCAGTGGATGACGCGGGAGATCGGCGTCGCGCCGGTGCCGGGCTCGAGCTTCTTCGCGACCCCGGAGCACCGCTACATCCGCCTCAACTTTGCCAAGCGCCCGGCGACTCTGCACGCGGCGGGCGAGCGCCTGCTGCGCCTGCGGCGCTGAGCCGCGGCGGCCGGCTCAGTGCGCGGCGGGGCCGCCCTTGGCCTTACCGCCGGCGTGCGCTAGGTTCCCGGTCATCATCATCATGCGGTCCGTGTACGCGAGGGCGATGGCCGAGAGGACAAACACACAGTGGATAATGATCTGCCACATCACGTCGTCGTTCTTGTAGGTGGTGGTCGGCAGCCGCACCTCGATGAAAGTCTGGAGCAGGTGGATCGAGGAGATGCTGATCAGGGCGGTGGCGAGCTTCACCTTGAGGGCTCCCGCGTTGACGTGGCTCAGCCACTCCGGCTGGTCGTCGTGGCCCTCGAGGTTGAGCTTGGAGACAAAGGTCTCGTAGCCCCCGATGATCACCATGATCAGCAGGTTCGCGATCATCACGACATCGATGAGCCCCAGCACGTAGAGCATGATCGTGGTCGAGGTGTCCGGGCCGTCCTTCGGGGCGCCGTGGAGCGCGACGCCCACGAGGTGCCAGAGTTCGACGAAGAACTGGTACACGTAGACGCCCTGGGCGACGATCAAGCCCACGTACAGGGGAGCCTGCAGCCAGCGGCTGGCGAAGATCGTGCGTTCGAGGACCGATTCCGAGAAGCCGTTGCCCTTTGACATAAGGTAGGGAGGAAAGCGCGCCCGGGGTTACGGCCGCAAGCCCAAGCTGGTCGCCGGGCCTACTCGCCGCGGCGGACGGGCCGGCCGGGCCGCGCAGCGGTGAGCGTGCCGGCGCGGATCACGGGCGTGCCGTTGACCAGCACTTCGCTGAAGCCGACCGCATAGTGGTGCGGATCGGAGAACGTGGAGGGATCCGAGACTTTCGCCGGATCAAATACGACGAGGTCCGCCACCGCGCCGGGCCGCAGTTCCCCGCGGTCACGCAGTTTGAAGGCGCGGGCGGGCAACTGCGTCATCCGGCGCACGGCCTCCTCGAGGGAAATCAGGCTGAGCTCGCGCACATAGCGACCGAGCACGCGCGCGTTGTTGCCGTAGCCGCGTGGGTGGGGGACCGCTTGGCCGAGGCGGCGAGGGCCTGCGTCGGAGGCGAACATGGTCTCCGGCTGGACGAGGAAGTGGCGCAGGTCGCCCTCGTGCATTCCGTGGAAGATGCCAGACGCCGTGCCGCCCGCGGAGATTTCCAGTACGGTCTCAATCTGGTCCTCCAGCGAGCGGGTCCGGCCAAGGAGCTCGGCGGCTTCGGGAATGGTCTTTCCGTTCAGGGCTGGGTTGCGGGGGTAACTGGCGATCACCGCATAGGTGTAGTCGCCACGTTTGCCGTTCTCGAGCGTGCGGCGCATCTCGGCGATGATCGCCGCCTTGCGCGCGGGATCCCGCAGCCGTTGCTGGAACGCCTCCGTGCCGCCCTCGCGGGCCTCGTTCGGGACAAGGGTGGCGATGGAGGTCGAGGACGCGGTGTAGACGTACTGGTCCTGACCGATGTCGAGGCCGGAGGCACGGGCGGCAGCGAGCTTGGCCAGCACCTCGTCCGTACGGCCCCACGCGGCCGGCCCGGAGAGCTTCAGGTGCGAGACCTGCGCGCGGATGCCCGCCTCACGGGCGATGCGGATCAGCTCATCGAGGGCATCGAAGATCTTCACCGTCTCGGCGCGCATGTGGCTCACGTAGAGCCCCCCGTGGCGGGCAGCCACCCGCGCGAGGTCGATCAGTTCCTCCGTCTTGGTGAAGGTACCCGGCAGGTAGATGAGCCCGGTGCTCAGGCCGAGGGCGCCGTCCTGCATCCCTTGGTCGACCAGTTCCTTCATCCGGCCCAGTTCCTCCGTGGTGGGTGGGCGCAGGAAGCTGCCGCCCATCACCTGCCCACGGACCGAGCCCTGGCCGAGCAGCGTCGCAACGTTTACCCCGGTGCGGGCCTTGGCTACCGAGTCGAGGAAGGTGGCGACGTCCACGCGCGAGGTGCCACAGTTGCCGGTGACGATCGTGGTCACGCCCATCCGCAGAAAGTTTTCGGCCACCGGGATGCTTGTGATGTCCTCCGAGTGGGTGTGCACGTCGATGAAACCGGGAGCGATGACCTGCCCGCCGACGTCGATCTCCTCCCGTCCGCGTCCGGTGACCACGCCCGCCGCGACGATGCGGTCCCCGCGCAGCGCGACGTCGCCCGAGCGCGCGGGGGCGCCGCTGCCGTCGACGATGCGGCCGCCACGTAGCACGAGGTCGAATTCCTGGGCGGACAACGGCAGGGCGAGGGCGGCTACGAGAAGCTGCAGGCGACGCACGGGGCGCGGACAGCGGAGGCAGGTGGGGCGAAGCATGTCGAGAGCGTGGGGGGTTGGGGGCTGGCTGTCGACGTCGGGGGCGCGCGGGCAGGTTTGCGTTTGCACGCGCCGGGTCCCCGGTCTATGCGATGCAGCAGCCGAGTGGCCTTCACCCCATGATCAAGTCCATCCTCAAAACCGTCGCGTTCCTCGCACTCCTCTTCGTGATGTTGTACGTAGGGATGAACAATCCGCAGTCGATTGACTTCCACTTCCCGGTCGCCGGGACCACCGCGAAGGCCCCGCTCCGCGCCTCGGCGGCCCTGATCTACTTCGGCATTTTTGCCGTGGGGGTGCTGGGGGGGACGATTCTCGCGACCGGTTCGGGCGGCAAACGCGCCGCGGCGGCCGGCAAGGCGAAGTAAGGCAGGATGCCGGTCACAGCGCTGGCGGATGAGGCGGGGCCGGGTAGCCCGGTGGCGGTCCGGGGTCGGCCGGGATGGTTCCGGCTGGAACGTGGGGCAGGCGGCCACTGGCGGCTGCTGGATCCCGCGGGCGAACGGGTTTTCCTGCGGGCCGTCCACCACGCGGAACCCAGCCCGCCGCTAGGTGACGGCCCGTTGCCGCCAGATGCGGCCGCGCGGCTGAGGGGGTGGGGCTTCAACGCCCTCGGCCTTGGGGCGGAGGCAGTCCGCGCGGACGGATTTCCCCATCTCGCGGCGGTGGATTTCTGCCGCGCGGGTCCCGTGCTCACGGGTCCCGGCTTGCGCCTGCCGGACGTCTTTGACCGAGCGTGGCCGGAGCGGGCGGCTGAGCGGGCCGCGGAGGTGTGCGGCCCGGCGGCGGACCAGACGGAATTGGTAGGGTGGGTGACCGATGCCGGCCTCGGGTGGTGCCAACTGCCCCGATCCGGCCGGCCCACGCTGCTGCAACTTTGCCTGGCACAGGAGCCATCTGTGGCGGCTTACCACGCGGCTTGGGAATTCGTCTTGGCGCTGCACGGTGGGCGCTTGGAATTGGTGGCCCGGGCGTGGGGGCAGGACTGGGTCCACCGAGAGCAGGTTCGCGAACTCACTCGCGCCGAGCAGGGTATCGCCACGCGCGGTTACCTCCGGGATGCCGAACGCTGGACGCGGGAGTTCGCCCGGCGCTACTTCACGGCCGCGGCGGCCGCGATCCGTGCGGTGGACTGCAATCACCTTATGCTGGGCTGTCCGTTGGGCGACGGCGTGGGTCCGGAGGTGGCCGCCGAGTGCGCCTATCCTGCGGTGGACTTGCCGCTCCTGGGCTGGCGCACGGCTCCGCCGCTGGACTCGCCGCATCCCTTTCTGGCGGATGGCGTGGGCTGGGGGGCGCCGGAATTCCGCGCGGCTGGCCCGGGTGGGAGACGAGATCGTACGACCGGAGTGGAGCGCATGCTGCGCCGGGCGCGCACGGCGTTG
>SYDD01000319.1 GCA_005786775.1 Opitutaceae bacterium | reverse complement strand
GTCGTGGATGAAGGGCCGGGTGGGCATACGGGAAGGGGGTCAGCGGGAGATGTCCTCGAGCATCTCCTCGAGGGTGCGGTAGCGGGCGAGGAGCGTGCGCGCGGCGGCGCAGGCGGCCGGGGCGGCGAGGCCGGTCTCCTCAGCGAGGAAGATCAGGTACGCGGCGACGTGGCGGGCGAACAGGAGGCGGCCGGCGGGGCTCACGCGGTAGAAGCGGGCGCGTTGGGTGTAGCCGGCCGCCGTGTGGTCACCGAGGGCGGCCTTGTCCGCGCGGCCGCCGGCGGCGAGCACGAAGAGGAAATTGTACTCGAACCAGAACATGTCGTCCGGGCTGGGCGGCAGGGACTCGAGGGCCGCGCGGGTGACGGTGGGGTTGGCGAAGACCTCGATGCCCCGGCCGGCGCGGGCGAGCGCCTCCGTGATGAAGACCCGCGCCATCCGCCGCTCGGTCTCGTCGGGGCTGAAGGCGCCGGTGAGGGCGAGCTCGAGCGTGAAGCGGTGCCAGTCGCGCCAGAGGGCCTGGTCCTGCGGGTCGGGTGACGCGTGGAGGGCGCGGCCCATCTCGTAGGTGTAGCGGCCGCTGGTCTTGATCTCGAGCCGGCCGCCGGTGACCGCGCCCATCACGCGGTAGTTGCCCGCGGATTTGCCGGAGCCGGAGTGGAAGCCGATGCTGGCGTCGAACGCGCGGCAGACGGCCCATTGCCGTTCGATGAGTCCGCGCAGGGCGGCATCGTCCGGGTAGGGCATGTTCTTCTGGAAGCCGAAGGCGGGCGCCACGAAGTGGATCCGCATCCCGAGGGCCGCGCAGAGGGCGAGCATCACGGCCGTCGTCTCCGGGGTGGTGAGGCCGGGCAGCTCGTCGATCGAGAGCTCGCGCAGGTACTCGCGGCCGGCGGGCGTAGTGAAGAGCCGGGCGCGGGCGGCCGCGTACTTTTCATCGCGCCGCTTCATCTTGCGCAGGGCGGGCCAGACCGTGGCGAGGAGGCGGAAAAAGGCGGCGTCCTCGAGCGGCAGGCCGGCCGCGGCGACCCGGGCGCGGACGGTCGCGACGAGTTCCGCGGGGACCTCGGCGGCGACCCAGGCGGCGGGATCGGCGGGGACGGGCGTGACGGCCAGCTCGGGCGAGAGGTCGAAGGTGATGTAGCTGGCGAGGACGCAGCCGGCGACGAGGGCGTCCTCGCGGTCATCGAACTTGCCCCCGATCGGCTGGTGGTCCGCGTTGAAGCTCCACGCGATCCGGCGGCGGTGGAAGCCGGTCTTGAGCTTCGCGAGGACGCAGCCGTGGCTCATCCCCTCGACGCTCTGGCCCTGGTGGCCCTCCGGCACCTGGGTGCCGATGAACGGGAACGGCACGCGGTCGAGCCGCCCGGCGAGCATCACGTCCACATCGTACACCAGTTCCCGCGGGATTGAGTTCTGGTTGGCGGTGACGCCGAGGCTGAGGGCGCTCATCGCCCAGTCGACCGCGGGCCAGTGCAGCGTGGTGAAGCGGGCGCCGACGCCGAGCGTGCTGCGTCCGAGCTGGCCGGCGGCGGAGGGGAAGAGGGTGGAGGCGGGATCGTGCTCCTGGACGCGGTTCTTGAGGCGGAGGAGGTTGGCGAAGGTGGCGGGGAAGGCGCGGTCGCCGCCGGGGAGCGTGATCCCGTCCTCAAGGCCGCCGTCGCCGCCGTTCCCGGCGAGCCGCCAGGCGCAATCGCCGTGCTCGTCCTCGAGGAGGGTCCAGGTGCCGTCGGCGGTGGTGAAGCGGCTCTTCGGGTATTCCCGCACCGGGGTGCCGGCGGCGAGGCGCGCGCGGAGGCCGGGCCAATCGAGGCAGAAATCCGGGCTGACGCAGGGGTTCGTCGCGATCCGGAGGTGATGCGCGAGGAGGAAGCGGTTGATGGCGGACATGCGCGGGACCGCGGGAGTCGCGCACAATCGCCGGGGCCTGACAAGGCTGCGCTGGGCCGAGGCGCGCCGGACGGTCGGAGTCTCGGCGGCGGCGGTGGCGCGCGGCGCTTTTTGGAGGTTGCCCGCGGGCGCGGGGCGGCTGTGCTCGGCGGCTTTTCCCGATGTCCGCCACCCCGGCTCCCGCCGCCTCCGCTTCCGTTCCCAATCCGGACCACGTCCTCCGGCTCGCCGCCGAGCTGAACGTGAAGGTCTTCCAGGTGGCGGCGACGGCGCAGCTGCTGGCGGAGGGCGCGACCGTGCCGCTCATCGCCCGCTCCCGGAAGGCAGCGACCGGCGAGCTGGACGAGGTGCAGGTGCTCGCGGTGCGCGACCGGCTGGAGCAGTGGCGGGCGGTCGACGAGCGCCGCGCCGCCATCCTGGCCTCCTTGCGGGAGCGCGGCCTGGCCACGCCGGCGCTGGAGCAGGCGTTGGCGGCGGCAGAGACCCTCGCCGCCCTCGAGGACCTGTATCTGCCGTTCCGCCCCAAGCGCCGGACGCGCGCCACCATCGCCCGCGAGAAGGGTCTGGAGCCGCTGGCGGTCCTCCTCCTCGCGCAGGACCCGGCCACCGACCCGCTGGCGGCCGCGCAGGCCTATGCCGGTCGCGAGTACACCCCCGATGACGGCAAGAACCAGCCCGCGCGGATCGCTTCCGCGGAGGAGGCCCTCGCCGGCGCACGGGATATCGTCGCGGAACGCGCCGCGGACGACCAGACGGCCCGGGCCCAGGTCCGCGCGCTGTTCCAGAAGGACGCCGTGATCTCGACCAAGGTCGTGCCGGGCAAGGACGCGGACCCCGAGGCGGCCAAGTTCAAGGACTACTTCGAGTGGAGCGAGCCCCTCGCGAAGGCACCCTCGCACCGCATCCTCGCAATGCGCCGCGGCGAGAAGGAGCTCTGCCTGATGCTCCGCGTGCAACTGCCCGACGAGAACGCGGCCTTCGCGGCCGTGCAGGGCCTGTTCGTGCGCGGGCGCGCCACCGGCGGCACCACCCCCGCGACCTGCGCGGACCACGTCGTGCTGGCCGTGCAGGACGCCTGCCGGCGCCTGCTCGCGCCGGCGATGGAGACGGAGATGCGGCTCGAGTCGAAGAAGCGGGCGGACGAGGCGGCGATCCGGGTCTTCACCGACAACCTGCGCGAGCTGCTGCTGGCGGCGCCGCTGGGGCAGAAGGCGGTGCTGGCGATCGACCCGGGCTTCCGCACCGGCTGCAAGACCGTGCTCCTC
>SYDD01000318.1 GCA_005786775.1 Opitutaceae bacterium | reverse complement strand
CAGGTGGTGCGCTGCTTCGAGGACCCGGACATCGTCCACACGATGGGCGGGATCCAGCCCATCCGGGACATCGAGGTCATCACCACCGAGCTCGTGCTCGCGGATCTCGACGCGGTCACCAAGCGAATCGAGAAGACGCAGAAGAAGGCCAAGTCTGGGGACAAGGAGGCGCAGGCCGAGCTGGCCCTGCTGCAGCGGCTCGAGCCGCACCTGAACGCCGGCCGGACCGCGAACCTGCTGCCGGCGACCGACGACGAGAAGGCGCAGCTGAAGCTCTTCCAGCTGTTGACCGCCAAGCCCGTGCTCTTCGCGTGCAACGTCGCCGAGGGCGACCTCGCGGACGCCGAGCGTAATCCGTTCGTCCAGCAGGTCGCGGAATTCGTGCGCACCCACCACGACGCCGCGTACGTGCCGATCAGCGCGAAGATCGAGTCGGAACTCATCGACCTCGAGCCGGAGGAGGCCCGCGCCTTCCTGCGCGACCTTGGGGTGGCGGACTCAGGCGTCTCCGCGCTGATCCGCGCCAGCTACCAACTGCTCGGGCTGCAGACCTATTTCACCGCTGGCGAGAAGGAGGTGCGGGCGTGGACGATCAAGAAGGGGTGGAAGGCCCCGCAGGCTGCGGGGGTGATCCACACCGACTTCGAGCAGGGCTTCATCAAGGCCGAGGTCGTCTCGTATCAGGACCTCGTGACCCTAGGTAGCGTCGCCGCCGCGCGCGAAGCCGGGAAGTATCGCCTCGAGGGTAAGGAATACGTGTTCCAAGATGGCGACGTCGCGCTGTTCCGGTTCAATCACTGATCCGAACCGCGCCCGTGGGCTGAGCCCCGCGGAGGCCTTCAGATGTGGATCGCCTCGCCGCTGGTGGCGGCGGCGGCCTCCGCAAGCGCCTCGCTCAACGTAGGGTGGGCGTGGATGGAATGGTGAATCTCCTCAACGGTGCCTTCGAGGTTCATCGCCAGCACGTACTCCGCGATGAGTTCCGGCGCTTCATTGCCCAGGATGTGCGCCCCGAGGATCTCGCCGGTAACGGCATCGGTGATGACCTTGACAAAGCCCTCCGCGTCGCCCGCCGCCACAGCCTTGCCGGAGGCAGCGAAGGGAAACTTGCCCACTTTGTAGGCCAGCCCCTTTTCGCGACAGGCCTTCTCGGTCAGCCCGGTGCTGGCGATCTGCGGCTGGCAGTAGGTGCAGCCAGGAAAAATCTTTACCCGCCCCTGATGGGCGTGTCCGAACATCGCGTTGACAGCCTGGATTGCCTCGAAGGTGGCCACGTGCGCGAGCCAAGGCGGGCCGATGATGTCGCCCGCGGCGAAGATGCCCTTCACGCTAGTCTCGTAGCGGTCGTCGACCTTCACGTACCCTCGGTCGAGCTCGAGCCGCACCTTGGACGAAATGGCGCCGTCCAAGTTGGGCACAACTCCAACCGCGACTAGCAGGCTCTGCGCCTCAAGGGTAGTCGCCGCGCCGCCCGCGGCCGGAACCAACTTCATCTTCACCCGGTCCGGCGCGACCGCGATGCCCTCCACCTTGGTGCCGACGTGCACGGTGATCCCGGACTTCTCAAAAGCGCGCTGCAAGCCGCGGCCAACCTCCTCGTCCTCGACCGGCACGAGCTGCGGCATCAGTTCGACCAACGTGACCTTAGTCCCAAAGGCGCTGTAAAAATAGGCGAACTCCACGCCGATCGCCCCGGCGCCGATGATCACGAGCGAGGCCGGCGGATGCGCACGCGGCACCAAGGCCTCCCGCGAGGTCATCACGCGCTCGCCGTCGACGGGCACGTCGGGCAGCCGACGCGGTTTGCAGCCGGTGGCGAGGAGGATCTGGCGAGCACGCAGGAAGCGCCCTTTGTGCTCACCCTCGGTGACCTCGACCATCCCCGGGGCGGCGACCTGTGCCCGGCCAACGAGGTAATCAACCTTGTTCTTGCGAAACAGGAACTCGATGCCCTTGGCCATCTGACCGGCCACCCCGCGAGAGCGCTCCATCACCTTGGCGAAGTCGAATCCGATCTCGCCGACGCTCAGCCCGAAGGCATCCGCCTTGCGCAGCGTGCGGTACAGCTCGGCGCTCTTCAGCAGCGCCTTTGTCGGGATGCAGCCCCAATTCAGGCAGGTGCCACCGGCTCGCTCCTGCTCGATGCAGGCAACCTTCTTGCCCAGCTGCCCGGCCCGGATCGCCCCGGCGTAGCCCGCCGGTCCGCC
Organism: Opitutaceae bacterium; assembly: GCA_005786775.1. Classification (GTDB taxonomy): domain Bacteria; phylum Verrucomicrobiota; class Verrucomicrobiia; order Opitutales; family Opitutaceae; genus ER46. The sequence goes on along the minus strand of SYDD01000318.1, from coordinate 1,701 downwards.
GCCGATGACGATGAGATCGTAGTCCACGCTTTCAGCCATCACGCACGGTCACGGCGGCCCCGGAAACCGTCAAACGCTTTCTCGGTAATGCGCCAGCCCACGGTTGCCTCGAGTCCCCACCCGGCCCAATCTACGAGTTAAATGTCCTCCCCTCCCCTTTCGTCTTGGTGATGCGACTCCTCATCCTCCAAGACTATCTGCGGAGCGGAGGCACAGAGCGCCAATCTATCCTGCTCGCCAATGCCTTCGCCGCGGCCGGGCACGCAACCACGCTGCTAACCTTCCGGCCCGGCGGCGCGCTGGCTCGGAACATATCGCCCGCGGTGACGCGCGCCTCGCTCCAGCCCCGGGACCTAGGACTCGACTGGTTCGCTCCTGGTCTGCGGCGGAAGGTCCGCGCGCTACACCCCGAGCTGGTCCTGCTGATGGGGCGAATGGCAAATTGCTTCGGCTGGCGGCTAACCCCGATCGCGCCCGTGGTGGCGACGATGCGCACGGGCAAACCTCTGCCCGCCTGGTTCCACCGCACGTTGCGCGCCAGCCGGCATATCGTCGCGAACAGCCGCGAGGCGCGCGATCACCTCGTCCAGAAGCACCGCTTGGCGCAGGACCAAGTCGCCGTGATCCCCAACTCGCTAGTGTTCCCGCCGGAGGCGGACGCGACGCTCGCGGCAGCTCGTCGTGCGGAATGGCGGGCGCGACTTGGCACGCCGCCCGAAGCCCAGGTGCTGGTCTGCGTGGCGATGTTCCGACCAGAGAAAAACCAGCAGGAGCTGATTGAGATCGTGCGGGGGCTCCCGGCCTCACCAACGTGGGAACTGTGGCTCGCGGGGGAAGGTCCAGCTCTGGCGGCGTGCCGGCGCCGCGCGGAAGAGGTCGGGCTCTCCGCGCGGGTGCGCTTCCCTGGCTTCGTGCCCGACCCGTCACCGCTCTACGCGGCCGCCGACGTCGCGGTCCACGCCTCCCGTAGCGAGGCGCTGTCCAATTTTCTCATCGAAGCACAAGCCCACGGCCTGCCCATCGTCGCCGCGGCGGCCCAAGGCATCGGCGAATGCTTCCTTCCGGGTGAGACTGGCTGGATGATCCCCCAAGGCGATCACGCGGCATTCCGCGAACACCTCCGCGCTTGTTTGGGTGCCGACCCGGAAGTCCGCGCCAAGCGCGCCCGGCAGTCGCGGGAGTTCGCCCGCGAAAACTTCGCCCCCGCGCGTCAGGTCGCAGCCTACCTCGACCTTTTCGCCCAGCTGCTCCCCGCCCCCAGAACATGACCAACAAGCAGCGCACCGACCTGATCGAACGCCACCTGCGCGAACACAAGTACGCGGACCTGCACTCGCTCGCCCAACGCTTCGGCGGCTCCCTGTCGACCGTCCGGCGCATTCTGGATGTTCTCGAAGAGCGGGGCGTGGTGCGTCGACACCACGGTGGCGCCTCCCTCGTCGAGGGGGACGCGCTCGCACGCGAGAACGACTTCCTCACTCGCATCCAGCGTCAGGCCGACCGCAAGTTCCGCATCGCCAGCGTGATCGCGGAACAGGTCGCGCCTGGTACCACCGTGATCCTCGACGGCGGTTCGACGACCTTCGCCGTGGCGCGCCTGCTGGTGAAGAAACAGGTACAGGTGATCACGAACTCCCTGCCCGTGGCCGCCCTGTTCGGGGAGTTCGGGGCCGGCGAGACAATTGTCACGGGGGGCAGCAT
>SYDD01000317.1 GCA_005786775.1 Opitutaceae bacterium | reverse complement strand
GCGGGGGATGACATTCTGTTAATCGCAGGTCCCCGGGAGCTGTCATTCCCGTGCGGTTCAATTGGGGATGAGTGACTCCCGCTGTTTCCCGCGACGGGGTTGGCTGCTGTTGGGTTGCGGCCTGGTGAGCTGGGCCGGCGGCCTGCGGGCCGCCGAGTTTCCCGGCACCCTCGTGCTGGGCCGTCCCACGGACACGCTGATCGCGGCCAACCTGATTGCCCCCTCCGCGTTGTCAGCTTACCTTGAGCTCGGCGCCGTCCCGGGCGTCTACGATCGCCGGAGCGAGACGGTGGACCTGGCGGCGGGCCAGCCGCGGGAGCTCGAGCTGCGCAACCTTACCCCGAACACCCGGCACCACTACCGCATCCGCTTTCGTTCCGCCGGGGCCGCGGAGTACGACGCCAGCCCGGAATACTCCTTCATGACCGCGCGCCCAGCGGGCAGCACCTTTGTCTTCGGCGTGCAGGGCGATTCCCACCCCGAGCGCACCCGCATCATGTTCGATTCCGCGCTGTATACCCGGACGATGCAGCTAGTCGCGGCGGACCGGCCCGACTTCTACTTCCTGCTCGGGGACGACTTCAGCGTCGATACGATCAACCAGGCCAACCCCCGCGCGGTCACCCAGCCGCAGGTCGTCGAGCGCTATCGCATCCAGCGGCCTTACCTCGGCATCCCGGGGCGCGGGACGGCGCTCGTCCTGGTGAACGGCAACCACGAGCAGGCGGCCCGGTACCTCCTCGATGGGACCCCGGACAACGTCGCCGTGTGGGCGCAGAATGCCCGCAACTCCCACTATCCGCAGCCGGCGCCGGATGCCTTCTACACTGGAAATCCCGAGGTCGTGCCGCACATCGGCCTCCTGCGGAACCATTTCGCCTGGACCTGGGGTGACGCGCTTTTCGTGGCCATCGATCCCTACTGGGGGTCGCCCGTGGTGGTCGACAACGACTTCTACGGCGGACCCAAGACTGCCGACGGCTGGCTCATTACCCACGGCGACGCCCAGTACCGCTGGCTCAAGGAGACGCTCGAGGGCAGCCGCGCCAAGTACAAGTTCGTGTTCGCCCACCACGTCCTGGGCACGGGACGCGGCGGCATCGATGTCGCCACCCGCTTTGAGTGGGGTGGGCTCAACAATAACGGCACCCCGGGCTTCGCGGCGCGGCGGCCCGGCTGGGCGATGCCGATCCACCAGCTGATGGCGGCCAACAAGGTCACGATCTTCTTCCAGAGCCACGACCACATCTTTGTCCGGCAGCAACTGGACGGCGTGGTTTACCAGTCGCTCGGCAACCCGGCGGACCCCAACTACTCCCTCTTCAACACGGATGCCTACGCCACCGGCGACCGGGCACCCAATTCCGGCTATGCCCGCGTGACCGTCGCGCCCTCCGGGGTTAAGGTCGAATACGTGCGCTCCTTCCTCCCGGCGGACGAGGGACCGGGCAAGCAGCACGGCGCTGTCGCCTACTCCTACACCATCGGCTCGCTGGAGCCCGCGACACCGGCGCCGGTGATCACGCAGCAGCCGCAGTCCCGCCGGGTCGCCGCCGGTGGGCCGGCCAGCTTCTCCGTCAACGCCACCAGCTCGCTCGCGCTGACCTACCAGTGGCAGCGCAATGGCATCGACCTCCCCGGCGCCACATCCTCGATCCTCAGCCTGCCCCGGGTGCAGGCGGTGGACACCGGCGCGTACACGGTGGTCGTGCGCACGAGCGCGGGCGTCGTAACCTCCGCCGTGGCGAACCTCACGCTGGGTTCCAGCCGCCTGGTGAACCTCTCGGTGCGCTCCACCGCCGCCACGGGGAATGACTCCCTGATCGTCGGCTTCGTCGCGGGCCCCGGCTCAGGCCTCCCGGTGCTGGTCCGGGGCGTCGGTCCTACGCTGGCGGCGTTCGGCATCACCGGTGCGCTCGCCGATCCGGTCCTGACCGTCACCGGTTCGGGGGGCGCGACCGTCGCGGCAAACGACGACTGGGGCCGGGCCGCCAACGCCGCCGACTTGGCCAACGCCGCCGCGCAGGCCGGGGCCTTCGCGCTGCCGGCCGCCAGCCTCGACGCCGCCGTTCTCGCCCAGCTCGGGCCCGGGGCCTACACGGCGACCGTCGCCGGCACGACTGCGGCCGCGGGCGTCGCCCTGGTCGAGGCCTACGAGCGGGGTGGCGCCGCCGGGGGCTCGCGTCTGGTCAATGTCTCCGCCCGGGCCCGGGTCGGCGGGGGTGATGTGCTGCTGGCGGGCTTCGTCATCGCGGGGGATGTCCCGCGGCAGGTGCTCATCCGCGGCGTGGGTCCCACGCTCGCCGGGTTTGGCGTGGGCGGGGTCCTCGCGGACCCGCAACTCACCGTGCGGCGGCAGAGTTCCACGACGACGCTGGAGACCAACGACAACTGGCTTGCCGCCCCAAACGCGGCGCAGATCGGCCTCGCGGCTGGCTCGGTCGGTGCGTTCCCGCTGCCCGCCAACAGCCGCGACGCCGCGGTGCTGATGGCGCTGGAGCCGGGCGCGTACACCGCGCAGGTGAGCGGCCCCAACGCGAACGCGAGCGGGGTCGCGCTCGTCGAGGTCTACGAGGTGCCGTGAAGCGCGCTTGGCCGGTCGCAAATGACAGTCTCCTCATTCATCCCGCGCGGTGCGCTTCACGCGCCCCAGGCATCTTTCCCCTTATGTGCCGAATCGTTGCGCGTGTCCTGCTGATGATGGGTGCGGGCGTGGCCGTCGGATCCGTGGCCCGGGCGCACTCGTGGCACGATGACGTCCCGCCCACGCCCGAGGTGCTTGCCGCGCGCGCGGAATTGCTGGCGCAACTGGTCCGCGAGCGCGCGACGACGCCGGTTCGCGCGGCGGCCCCGTTCGTTTCCCCCGCCGCACCGCCGGGGTCCGCCGGGGCGCCCCCGCCCGGGTACGGTGCTGCGATGGCCGCCTCGTTCGGCGCGTTCCGGCCTAAGTTGCGCACCTATTGGGACCAGACCACCTTCCACGTGGAGTCGGACAGCATGCCCGACCCGGTGCGGCAGCCCAACCTGATGGTCGGCATCACCTCGTGGCAGCAGCAGGTGCCGGTCCCGGTCTCGTATTTCGCTTTGATCAACAATCCTGAGCGGGACCAGGCCTCGCTGGGGTTCGGCAAGCCGAACGTCTGGCGGCTGCCGCTGGTGCCGACGCCCGCGGCGAACCCGATCCCGATCTCAGGGGGCAACTTCCAGCGGGGCGCCATCGCGATCGGTTCCGATGGCGTGCCGATCTTCAATCCCCGCAACAACGGCGGCCGCGTCTCCTACGAGATCGGCGAGCTGGACGTCTACGGCGGTCACTGCGGCCTCGCGGATGACTACCATTACCATCTGGCCCCGGTGCACCTGCAGTCCGTGCTGGGCGTCGGCCTGCCGGTGGCGTGGGCGCTCGATGGTTACCCGATGTACGGGTACACGGAGCCCGATGGCACGCCGCGCCAGCCGTTGGACGCGGACGGCGGCCACGACCACGGCCCGTGGAAGTACCACTATCACGCAATTGGCAGCGACGCCGCGGGTCCGCTGCCGCCTTACCTTCCCGCCGCCTTCCACGGGACGGTCGTGAACTATGGCGGCCAGGTCGACGGCCAGCCCACGACTCAGGCGATCCGGCAGAACAACACCGGCGGCTACGTCGCGCAGGCCATCCCGGGCGCCCGCATCACCGCCTACCGCAACCCGGCCTCCCTCGCTACCGACGAGTCCGGCAACCTGGTCGAGTCGGCCGGCGCGCCCGCCTCCCCTGACGCCTACCTGATGCGCTACGTGGTCGGCACGACGACGTACGACATTTGCTGGCGCCTGAACCGCGCGGCCAATCCGAAGACGTTGACGATCACTTGGCGGCGTCCGGGCATCAATCCGACGACGACCACCTATCAGAACGGCAACAACCGCCTCACCGCTTACCCGATGGGCGGGCCGGGCCTCCGTGCCCTGCCGGACACCGGCCAGACGCTCGACGCCACCCCGGTCTTCGGCGAGGACTCGGATTACACCCTCAACCCGCCCTCCTACCGGGACCACGGCGATGGCACGGTGACTGATCTCGTGACCGGTCTGATGTGGCAGAAGGTCGATGCGGGAGAGACCACGTGGGACGCCGCGGTCGCCCGCGCGGCTACCCTTGATACTGGGGGCTATTCGGACTGGCGCCTGCCGACGCCGATGGAGCTCTTCAGCCTGATGACCTTTGGGCAGGGCAACCCCGCGATGAACACCACTTTTTTCCCCCCGCACCCTTCCGGGGCGGCGGAGTATTGGTGGTCGAGCGACATCTATGGCACGGACGCCGCCCGGGTTTGGAGCGTGAACGCGGGCGGTGGGTTGGGGCCGAAACCGAAGGCCGAGACGATCAGCGCCGGCGGGCGGCTCCGCTACCACGCCCGCTACGTGCGGGGGGCCCGACCCGGCAACGGGCATCATTACGTGAACAACCTGGATGGCACGGTCACTGACCTCGACACCGGGCTGATGTGGACGCAGGGGCCGGCCGCGGCGATGACCTGGGCCGCCGCACTCGCGCACGCCGAGGGGTTGACCCTCGCCGGCCACACCGACTGGCGACTTCCGAACGTCCGCGAGCTGCAGAGCCTGACCGACTACACGCTGGCCACCGCGGCTTCGGCCAACGGGGTGCAGGCGGCGATCAACCGGCTCGTTTTCCCCACGGCCTCCACGCCCGCGACCGCCTACTGGACCTCGACGGCGCTGCGTTCCAACAACGCGACCCCGACAAGCGCGTGGCTCGTCGAGTTCGGCTACAATAATTCCGTCCCGGCGGCGAACGGTCCGAACCGCGGGGCCCAGGGCATCATCAGCTATGAACTGATGTCATCGACGTACCCGGTCTTCGCGGTGCGCTCCGTACCGCAGGCGCGGCCCCCTCTCCTGGTGGAGGAACCCCGCGCGTTCCAGACCGCAACGCCCGGGACCACCGTGCAGTTGACGGTGGGCGCGACGGGGGAGGGCACGCTGGCGTACCAGTGGCGCAAGGCGGGTGTGGCCATCACGGGCGCCACGCGGTCAACCCTCGCGCTCGTGAACGTGGGCCCGGCCGACGCGGGCTCCTACACGGTCATCGTGTCCGGTTCCGGTGGCACCGTGGAGTCCGGCGCCGCCGTCGTAGCCTTGGGGATAGCGCGGCTGGCCAACCTCTCGGTGCGGTCCGGGGCAGGTGCGGGCGATGCGACGTTGATCGTGGGGTTCGTCCTCGCGCGTGGGTCGCCGCCGACGCTGCTCGCCCGCGGGGTGGGGCCAACGCTGGGCGCCTTCGGTGTCGGAGGCAGCTTGGCGGATCCCGTGCTCACGCTCTTCAGCGGGACCGGCGCCACCCTTGCGTCCAATGATGACTGGAGCAGCGGGACGGAGGCGGCCGCGCTCGGTGGCGCCGCGGCGGAATTCGGCGCGTTCGCGCTCCCCGCGGGCAGCCGGGACGCGGCGTTCCTCGCGGCTCCCGCGGCGGGCGCCTACACCGCCCAGCTGACCGGCAAGGCGGGCGCCTCCGGGGTGGCGCTCGTCGAGCTCTACCACCGCGCGGGCTCCGGGGTCGCGGGGCTGGTCAACCTTTCGGCCCGGACCCGCGTGGGCACGGGGGCGGAGGTGCTCATCGCAGGCTTTGTCATCGCCGGTTCCGAGCCGAAGCGGCTGCTGATCCGCGGCGTGGGTCCAGCGCTCGCTGGATTCGGGGTGAGCGGGGTGCTCGCGGACCCCCAGCTTGCGCTCTTCCGGCAGGGTTCCTCGTCGGCGCTGCGGCAGAATGACGACTGGGGCGTTGGGGGAGCCGCGCTCCTTGCGGCGGCGGCGAGTCAGGCGGGCGCGTTCGCGCTGCCGGCCAATTCCCGCGATGCCGCCCTGCTGGTGGTCCTCGAGCCGGGAGCCTACACGGCCCAGATCTCAGGGGCCGCCGCTTCGACCGGGGTCGCGCTCCTCGAACTTTACGACGTGCCCTGAACCATGGTCGCCTTTCATCCCCGGGAGGTTGCGGCAGAGCCGGGTCCGCCGCCGGAAGTGGAACTCGCGGCGCTGGTCATCCGGGCGCGTGCGGGTGACCAGCAGGCCCAAGCGGAGCTGGTGCAGCGCTATCGCCGGCGGCTGCGCGGGTTCCTGCGCGGCCTAGTGGGCGATCCGTGGTCGGCCGAGGACGTGCTCCAGATGGTCTGGGTCAAGATGGTCACGCAACTCCGCCTGCTGCGCGAGGTCCCGCGGTTCGAGACCTGGCTCTTCACCCTGGCACGCAACTGCGCGCTCGACCACCGGCGGCGCGTGCGTTGCCGGCCGGCCAGCTCGTTTGAGGACGGGTTTTGGGCGGGCCTACCCGACCCCTCGGCCGAGGATCGGGTGCACGAGATCCGCGAGGCCCTCGAGGTGGCGCTGCGGCGCTGCGGCGGCCGCGACCGCCGGCTGATCGAGCAGGTCATCGAGGGCACCACCTACCAGGTGATGGCCGATGAAGCCGGGCTCACGCTCAACGCGCTCAAGGTCCGCCTGCACCGTCTCCGGGTGCACCTCCGCCGCGAGGT
>SYDD01000050.1 GCA_005786775.1 Opitutaceae bacterium | reverse complement strand
TTGGCCGAGGTGGAAGCCTTCGCCGCCGACGCGGCGCCGGGGGCGTATGAACGGTTCGTGGACCGTCAGTTCGCGAAGCCGGCCTATGGGGAGCATTGGGCGCGCCTGTGGCTCGATCTGGCGCGCTACGCGGATTCCAAGGGCTACGCGGATGACCAGCCGCGCAGCATCTGGGCGTATCGTGATTATGTGATCCGGGCCTTCAGTCGCGATCTGCCTTTCGACCAGTTCACCCTGGAGCAGATCGCGGGCGACCTGTTGCCGAACCCAACCCGGGACCAGATCGTGGCGACCGGGTTTCATCGGAACACGATGAACAACACCGAGGGCGGCACCGACGACGAGGAGTTCCGGACCGTGGCCGTGGTCGACCGGGTCAACACCACCTTGGCGGTCTGGATGGGCACCTCGATGGCGTGCGCCCAATGCCACACCCACAAGTACGATCCCATCACCCACAAGGAGTACTTCCAGGTCTACGCGCTGCTCAATCAGACCGAGGACGCTGACCGCAATGACGAGACCCCGCTGCTGGAGTTTTTTACCGCTGACCAAGAGGCGGCGCGGGAACGGGCGGGTACGGAGATCGCGGCCCTGCATGCGAAGTTCCGGGCCGCGCGGGAACGCGAGACGGTCGCGGCCCGCGATTGGGCGCGGGCCTTTCCCGCCCGGCTCGAATGGCGTCCGGCCCCGCTGCGGGCCGCGAGCGCCGCGGGCAAGACACCCTTGCGCCTAGTGGCTGGCGAGGCGGCCGTGGAGGCCGGGCCGGCCAAGGAGACCTTCACTTTGGAGCCGACGCTGCCCGAGGGGGAGACCCTGACTGCGCTGCGGCTGGAGGCGGGACCAGCGGCGAATGGCGGCGGGTTTACTCTGCAGTCGGTCCGGGCGGGCGTCCTGCCCCCGGAACCGTTCCGGCGCGCCCGTTTCGTGCGCGTGGAGAATCCTGGTCGCGGCAAGGTGCTCTCGTTCGCTGAACTGGAGGTGTTCAGCGGCGGGCAGAATGTGGCCCGCGCGGGGAAGGCTCGGCAGAGCTCGACGGCCGAGGGGGCCGAGGCGGCGCGCGCCCTCGACGGCAACACGGACGGCGATTTCTTGTTCAAGTCGGTCTCCCTCACCCAGGTGGAGGACAATCCGTGGTGGGAACTGGACCTCGGGGCCGCGCTGCCGCTCGAGAAGGTTGTCCTGTGGGGCCGGCGCGGCGAGGAGGGCACGCCCACGGGGATCCGCATCACCGTGCTGGACGAGGGGCGCCAGCCGGTCTTCGAGCGGGTGACCAAGGAGTTTCCGCGCCCGACCAATACGGTCCTGCTGTCCGATCCGCGGGAGTTGCCGTTAGCACTGGCCGCGGCGGATCCGGGCCAGGACCCCTTGGAGCCGGGCGCATTGGTCTCGGACCAGCCTCCGCGCAAGGCGCCGAAGGCCCGCAAGGCGGCGGGGCGCCCGACGTGGCGCTCCGGCCCCGCGGGTGGCACGGGCCTCACGCTGGTGCCGGCGCGGCCCCTGCGGCTCGCGCCCGGCGAGAAACTGGTGCTGACCGTGGAGCAGCAGGGCGCGAAGGCGCGCACCGCGGCGGGCGGTCTGCGGGTACTGGCCACGACCGAGGGCAGGGCGGGGGAACACGCCCGGATCCCGGGACCGGTGCTGACGGCCCTGCGGCGCCAGGAGGCTGAGCGCACGCTCGAACAGCAGGATCTGTTGTTGGATCATTATGTCCGCGAGGTGGCGCCCGCATTGGCGACGGAGCGGCGGCGCTTCGCGGCCTTGCAGCGCGAAATGGACGAGATGCCGCTGCAGACCACCCCGATCCTGCGGGAGGTGCCCGTAGCCGAGCGGCGCGTCACGCGCGTGCACCTACGGGGCAATTTCCAGACGCTGGGCGACGAGGTGCTGCCGGGGGTGCCCGCGGTGTTTGGCGCCCTGCCGGCGGGACAGCCGGCGGACCGGGTGGCGCTGGCGCGCTGGCTGGTGAGCCGCGAGAACCCGCTCACGGCCCGCGTCCTGGCGAACCGCCTGTGGGAGGCGATCTTCGGCCTCGGCCTCGTGCGCACCTCCGAGGAGTTTGGGGCGCAGGGCGAGTTGCCGAGCCATCCGGAGCTCTTGGATTGGTTGGCGGTGGAGCTGATGGACGATGGTTGGAGCGTGCAGCGCTTCCTGCGCCGGCTCGTCCTTTCGGCCGCCTATCGCCAGCAGTCGCGGGTGACGCCGGAGGCGTTCGCGGCGGATCCGGAGAACCGGCTGTTGTCGCGCGGCCCGCGGGTGCGGCTGGCGGCGGAGATGGTGCGCGACCAGGCCCTGGCCGTGAGCGGCCTGCTGAGCGCGAAGCAATTTGGTCCACCGGTGCGTCCCTACCAGCCGGCCTTTGATCTGCGGGCGGCGTTTGGCGGGGCGCTCGATTGGAAGACCAGCGCGGGCGAGGACCGGCTGCGGCGCGGCCTGTACACCGAATGGCGCCGGAGTAGTCCCTATCCCTCGATGGTCACCTTTGACGCGCCCAACCGCGAGGTCTGCACCTTGCGGCGGCCGCGCACCAATACGCCCCTCCAGGCGCTCGTGACCCTCAATGATCCCGTTTACGTTGAGGCGGCGCAGGCGCTGGCCCGGCTGATGGCGCACGGTGGGGGGAGCGTCGCGGAGAAGGCGGCGGCGGGCTTCCGGCGGGTGCTGTTGCGGGCGCCGGTGCCGGCGGAGCAGGCGCCCCTCGTCGCGTTGCACGCCGAGGCTTTGGCGGGCTTCACGCGGGAGCCGGAGCAGGCGGCGCAATTGATCGCCAATCCTGACCTGCCCTCGCCCGCGACCTTTTCCGTTCCGGACCTCGCGGCGTGGACGGCCGTCGCCAATGTGCTGCTGAACCTCGACGAGACCTTGATGAAGCCATGAACCTGCGCGTCGAACAGATCCGTCACCAGACCCGGCGCCAGTTCCTGCGGGCGAGCGGGCAGTTCAGCCTGGGCGCGATCGCGCTGCAGGCGCTGGGCGCGGCTCCGGCGCCCGTCGCGAGCCCGGTGAATCCCTTGGCCCCGCGGCCGTCGCACTACGCGGCCAAGGTGAAGCGGGTGATCTACCTGCATATGTCGGGCGGGCCGCCGCACCTCGACCTGTTCGACTACAAGCCGGAGCTGGTGAAGCGGGACGGCCAGCCGGCGCCGGACGACTTCATCAAGGGGCGCCGCTTCGCCTTCACCACCGGCACGCCGCTGCTAATGGGCACCCCGCGGAAGTTCGCGCAACACGGGCGCTCGGGGATGTGGATGTCCGATGCCATCCCGAACTTCCACGGGCTCGCGGACGAGCTGTGCCTCATTAAGTCGATGCACACGGACCAGTTCAACCACACCCCGGCGGAGCTGCTGCTCTTCACGGGGTCGCCCCGGGGCGGCCGGCCCTCGATGGGCTCGTGGGTGACCTACGGTCTCGGTTCCGAGAACGCGGACCTGCCCGGGTTCGTGGTTCTCATCAGCAGTGGCACCCAGCCCAGCGCGGGCCAGAGCGCGTGGGGCACCGGGTTTCTGCCTTCGGTGTTCCAGGGCGTCCAGTGTCGCTCGAAGGGTGATCCGGTCCTCTATGTGAGCGATCCTGCGGGCATGAGTCGGGCGCTGCGGCGCCAGACCCTCGATGCGCTGCGGGTGCTCAATGAGCGCCAGGCGGCGGAGCTGGGGCATCCGGAGACCCTGACCCGCATCGCCCAGTACGAGCTGGCGTTCCGGATGCAGGCGAGCGTGCCGGAGGTGATGGACATCGGCCGCGAGCCGGCCTCCGTACTGGAGGCGTATGGCGCGGTCCCGGGCGAAGCTAGCTTCGCGAACAACTGTCTGCTGGGCCGGCGCCTGCTCGAGCAGGGAGTGCGCTTCGTTCAGTTGTTTGACTGGGGCTGGGACTTCCACGGCACCACGCCGCGCGAGGACATCCGGGACGGCCTGACTCGCAAGATGGCCCGGACCGATAAACCGGTCGCGGCGCTCCTGGGCGACCTGCGCGAGCGGGGCCTATTGGACGACACCTTGGTGGTGTGGGGCGGGGAATTCGGCCGCACCCCATTCCGCGAGGGCCGGACTGCGAAGGGCGACGTGCTGGGCCGGGATCACTTTCCGGATGCCTTCTCGGTGTTCCTTGCCGGCGGCGGCGTGAAGCACGGCTACACCCACGGCGAGACCGATGAGCTCGGCTTCAGCGTGACGCGGGACAAGGTGCACGTGCACGACCTGCAGGCGACGATCCTGCACCTGCTCGGGTTCGATCACACGCGGCTGAACTTCCGCTTCCAGGGTCGGGACCACCGCCTGACGGACGTCCACGGCCACCTGGTGAAGGACATTTTGGCCTGAGCCGAAAGCTGAGCGCGGCGTTGACGCGTTCCGGGGCGGGTCGCACGCTGCAGGCCTTCCCCTGATGCACCCCGCCACGCTCCCCCGTCGTCGTTTTCTCCAGTCGGCCAGCGCTTCCGGCGCCGGCCTCCTCCTGCTGCCTTCGGCCACCCTTTTCGGGCAAAACACCCCGAGCAAGAAGCTCAACATCGCGCTCATCGGTGTGTGGGGCCGCGGTCTGGCTCACTACAACACGCTGATGAAGGAGAACGTCGTCGCGCTGTGCGACGTGAACGAGCTCCGGTTCCCCGATGCCCTAAAGGCTTTCCCCAATGCGCGCACCTACACCGATTGGCGCGTGCTGCTGGACAAGGAGAAGAATATCGACGCAGTCGTCTGCTGCACGCCGGACCACCATCACGCGCACATCGCGATTTGGGCGATGAACCGCGACAAGCACGTGTACATGGAGAAGCCGATCGCGTTGACGGTCTCCGAGGCGCGAGCGGTGCGCGCGCTGTACCTGAAGAAGCGGAGCAAGCTTGCGACGCAGGCGGGCACGCAGCGGCACGCCATCCCGAATTTCCAGCGGGTGAAGGAGATGGTCCGCGACGGCGCGGTGGGTAATTTGCAGGGTGCTTTTGCGTGGGGCAACCGCCAGCTGCCCCGGCCCGGCTATCTGCCCGCCGAGGGCACGCCGCCCGCGACGCTGCATTACGACCAGTGGATCGGGCCCTCGCCGATGCACCCGTACAATCCCGATTACTTCTCGGGCCGCGCGGGCGCGAATTGCCTTCAGTGGAACATGTTTTGGGACTTCGGCACCGGCCAGATCGGCGATATGGGCGCCCACACGATGGACCTCGCCTGGAACGCCCTCGACGCCACGTACCCGACGTCCGTCGAGGCTTCCGGGGATCCGTTCAATCCTGACGTCACCCCGGTGAAGCTGCAGGCCCACTGGCAGCTCCCCGCTAATGCCTGGCGCCCCGAGATCCGCCTCAGCTGGTACCAGGGCAAGGTCTTCCCGACTTCGCCGAAGAAGTTCATCGACCTCGATGGCATCGGCCACGGCGCGATGTTCAAGGGCAACAAGGGCGTGCTGCTGTCCGACTTCAGCACGCGGATGCTCATCCCCGACGCGAAAGCGGATCCGGCCGACTACATCCCGCGGCCGCGCGAGAAGCAGATTCCGCCCATCGGCGACTTCCAGGAGGAATGGATCAACGCCTGCAAGGGCGACGTCACGAAGACGTCTTGCAACTTCGACTACAACGGCCTGATGACCGAGTGCATGGCCTTGGGTCTGGTGGCCTATCGGGCGGGCAAGCGGCTGAAGTACGATGGCCAGACCGGCCAGACGGATGACGCCGCGGCCAACGCCTTCCTGAGCCGCGCTTACCGCGCCGGCTGGCCGCTGCAGGGCTGATTCACGCGCCGAGTCGCCGTCCGCGCTACCCTGCTGCCCGTGCCCGCGTCCGGTTTGCCGGCTCGCGGGCGCGCTGGCTGCGGCGGACGAGCGCTTCAAGGCCGAGGTGAAGATTGGGGACGCGGCGGTGGTTGAAAGTGGGGAGCCGCCCGCGGTCTCGGCCACGGAAGTGGTGCCGCCGGCCGGGAGCCAGCGTTCCGTCCCGGCCCGCAAGGCCCGCGGCGGTTGAGGCGGGGCGCTGCCCGGGAAGCAGAAGCGCTCAACCCGCTTGCCGCTGGCTTGGCCCGAGGGATGCTTCCTCGACCGAAAATCGGTTGCCCGCTCGCCGCGCCGCGCCAGCGCGCAAGCCAAGCGTCCTCAAGCAACCGAATTCCGCAGTGTCCCGACCGGCGGCAGGGAGATGCGTACCTCGTCGCCCGAATGCAGCGTGAACTCGTCGGGTGGTACGATCCCCGTTCCGGTCATCAGGTAGGCGCCCGAGGGGAAGCGGTTCTCCCGGAAGAGCCAGTCGGCAAGGGACGGCAAGGGGCGTCGGATGCGGCCGACTTGGGTCTCGCCGGAGAAGACGGTCTGGCCGGCGCGGAGGATTTCTAGGCGGATCGGGGTGTCGGGCGCGGGCAGGTCCGCGGTTACGACGAGGCAGGGGCCAAGGGCGGCGCAGCCGTCGTAGACCTTGGCCTGCGGGAGGTAGAGGGGGTTTTCGCCCTCGATGTCCCGGGAGCTCATATCGTTCCCGATGGTGTACCCGAAAATACGGCCGGCGGCGTTGAGGGCGAGGGTAAGCTCGGGCTCGGGGACGCTCCAGCGGGCGTCCGCGCGGATGCGCACGGGCGCGTCCGGGGCGACGGTGCGGTGCGGGGTAGCTTTGAAGAAAAGTTCGGGGCGATCCGCGTCGTAAACCTTATCGTAGAAGGTGCCGCCGCCGGCGTCGCGGGATTCGGCCATCCGGGCGCTTTTGCTGCGGAGGTAGGTCACGCCTGCGGCCCAGATTTCCTGCGACTGGAGGGGCGCGAGGCGGTGGGTGGGAGGCGGGACCGGCGCGCCGGCGGCCGCGAGAGCTGCCTGGGCGAAGGCGACGGGATCCGCCGCGCGAAAGAGGCTATCGATCGAGAAGTCGCGCGGCGCGGGACGGAAGACGCCCAGCTGCTCGAGCAGGAGGCCACCGAGGGTGGCGTGGAGGTGGATCACGGCGGGATCAGGGGTTGACCAGTTCCACGGACACCACTCTGAGGTTGAGCGAGAGCCGGGCGGCAGCGTTGGGCGCCGCGCTCAGGGCGAAGCGTTCGACCGAAATGTAGGGGGAGCGGGCCTGGAGGGCCTCGTAGAACTTCCGCAGCGGTTCCCAGTCAGCCTGGTTGATCGCGAAGTCGGAGGAGTGGATCGCGAACTGCCCGCTGCGCTCCGTCGCTGGGGTGCCGGAAACGGCGTTCTTCAGGCCCGCCTCAGTGGCCAGCTGCGCCACGATGGTGACCAGCTGGTTGCCGTTGAGGGCGCGAGCGGGGTCGAGGCGGCCGGCGGTACGCTGGGCGGTTTCCTCGATCACGGTCCGGTTACGGATCCACTGGGACTGCTCGCCGAGCCGGAGCGTGGTGAGATGCGCCTCCCGTCGGAAGGCGCCGGCCCGGTCGGCGAAGGCGGAGAGCCACCAGAGGGCGCCGATGCCCACGAAGGCGACGAGGAGGAGTTTCTCCCGCAGGAGCCGGCTGAGGAAAAGATGGCGCAGGGTGCGGATCATTTGGCGGGGGGAGCGGGATCCTCCTTGGGCAGCAGCGCCTCGGGCTTGAACACGGCGGTGAGCGTGAACTGGGCCTGGTCGCCCTTCACCTGCGAGATCGGCGCCTCTACCTTGGCGATCGAAGGCAACTTCCGGAGGGCCGCCTCGTACTCGGAGACCTTGGCGGGATTAGTGGTCTTGCCCTCGACGAACAGGGTATAGAGGCCCTTCGACTGGTCGGCCTGGATGCGGGTGAACTGGATCTCCGGCGGCTTCCGCTCGAGGTCCACGCCGGTGAGCTGGGTCATCATCTCCAGCGGTTGCAGGCGTTTGGTGGCCAGTTCCTCGATCTTCCGGGTTAGCTCGTGCACTCCGCTGATCTTGTCGACCAGCGGTTTCTGCGCGGCCAACTGCTGCGCGCGCGCGCGCTGCCAGACGCTTCCTCCAGCGAGGGCCAGTTCTCCGAGGCCCAGCAAGAAGAGGGCCGCGGCTAGGCCGGTGAAGGTCCGCCACAGGATCACGTCGCGGCGACGGCCGCGGCGCAGGGCGGCGAGGTCGGCCTTGTCTCGCACGTCGATCGCGACGGTCGCCGCCGCGTCGAGTCGCGCCGTAAAATCCCCGCTGCGGAAACTGACTTCGCGGTCGCGCGTCGCCGCCAGTGGGGCCGGGGCCGCACCCAGAGCGATCACGGGGCCCGACGCGCCGAGGTCATCGAGGAGTGCCGCTTGCGCGGCCGCGCGGACGTTTTCGTCGGCCTCGGGGGGAAGGGGCCGCGTGAGCAGAAGCTCGGGGACTGGACCTGCGCCCCAGACTACGCCGGTGAGCTCGTCTTTGCCGGGCACGATCACCGCGGAGCCGGCATCTGGGGTCTGGCCGAAGGCGGTGGCGAAGGCGGGCAGGACGAGTTCCGCGTCCGCCCAGGCCGCGACCTCGTCGGCGGAGAAGCGACGCCGGTAGGCGGCGAAGGCGAGGGCGTGAGGCGATCCGGGCCGCCAGTACCAGCCGTGATACAGTTGGGCGAGGGGGAAGGGGGAGGCGGCCTCGAGGCTGAGTTCTACTGCGGCGGCCACCTCGGCCGGTTGGGCTCCCTCCGGCACCGGGATAGCCCGGCTGAAGAAGGCGCTGTCCGGCAGCAGCGCCACCCGGGGGGGCGGCGGTCCGGCGCGGAGGAAACTGAGGATCGAAGCCATCAGGGAGTAAGAGGTACTAGGCACGAGCAGCGCCCGGAGAACAAGACCGCAGAGGCCGCGCCGTAGCTCACTCCGTGGTCTCCCGGGGAATGTCTTCGTTCTCGCGCACCTCCAGGATCACCCACGGGTAGCGTAGGCGCTCTTCGGTGGCGCCGGCTCTGGTGGGCGCCGCGGGAGTGGTCGGCGTGGGAGTTGGGGTCGGGGTGACGCCGGGGCGGGGCTCCGCTTTTACGAGCCCGGGGGGCATTCCGGGAGGCACTGCGGAGGCGGCGCCAGGGGCAGCGACTACGACTGCGAGCCGGTATTCATTGCGCCCCTCACGCACCAGCACGTGGATGCGCAGGGCGGAAAGGTTGAGCGCGAAGCCGGCTGGATTGCCAGCGGGGCCCGCGACTTGGCCGATCTCCTGCGGGTTGCGGAACACGCCGGGGCCGCCGCGCTCGAACCGGCCTTCCCCGCGCAGGAAGTCCGACATCCCCTTGGCCTGCTCCGGCCCGTATTGTCCGAGAGCGGCTAGGACATCGGGCCGTGCGCCGTTCAGGTTCGGCTGCGGGAAATCGAACAGGGAGACATTCTCCGCGAAGCGCCGCCAGTAGGCGTTGGGCCGCCCCGTTTCATCGTAGAAAAACTCGCGCGCCTTTTCGATCGCAGCCAGTTCGTGAAAGGAGCGCAGCGGCCGCCCGGGCGGCCGGTAAGGCACCGGCTTCGACGCGTAGTCAGGCTGCCAAGGGGTACTGTAGACGTGACCTGGCTTCATCCAGCCGAGGAGTGAGTCCACCACCTCCTCCGCGCGCGCCTTCGGCACGTCCCAGTACAGGAGCAATTGCAGGAGCGTCTGGGGCGAGGTGCGGGGCAGCGACAGCTTGCCGCTCTCGTCGCTGAAGGTGACGGTTACCGTGCGGCCTTCCTCCGGCTCGTAGCCCGCGAATCCCAGCGGGTCGTCCCAGCCCTCGGCGGGGCTACGCAGGCCGTTACCCGCTTCCTTAAACTCAGCGAGCACCCCCAAGGTCAGCTCCAGCGCCGAAAAGGCCTCCACGCGTAGGCGGCGCTTCACCGACTCGCGGTGATCAACGAGCAGATCCACCGCCGCTCGGTCCATGAACGCCACCAGCGCGAAGGCCGCGAACATCAGGGTGGTCAGCACGACCACGATGACGGAGCCGCGGGACGTGCGGCGGCGGGCAGAGCACGGGAGGAGCGCCGGCATCGTTCAGAAGGCTGGCAGACCGGCGCCGGCCGCGGGCACGGCGATGAGGCTCTCCCGCTTGAGTTGCCCGTGGGTGAAGGTCAGGCGCAGGCGTCCCGGCACCAGTGGCTGCCCCTGGGGGTCTAGCTTGAGCAGGTTCTCGGTCGTCCAGCGCCGGGCCTCGGGGTCGTAATAATCAAACGAGATGCCCGTCGCGAGCGGGGAGATGAGGGTTTCGCGTGGCGCTTCCTCGCCGAAGCCGCGTTCCAGCCGCGACTGCCAGAGTAGGAGGAGCCCCTGGTTGGTGCGCACCTGGAGGGAGCACACGACCTCCGGTAGGGGGGGGCCGGGCCAGTCGCAAAGGCGACTGCCCGCGGGCAGCTCGAAGGTGAACAGGCGCTCGATCAACCCGGCGCGTGGACGCACTTCGGGCAGGGAGAAAGTCGCGGCGTCGGCCCGGCCGAAGGGCGGGAGCGCGGCGGTGCGGAGGTCCTGCGCGAGGAAGCGGGTGACCGCCCGCACGTGCTGGTCGAGCAGGCGGACGTCCGCGCGCCGGCCCCACAGTTCCCCCATCGAGAACAGGAAGGAGCTCATCGCCACGAGCAACAGGGCGACCAGCGCGAGGGCCAGCAGCATCTCCAGCAACGTGAAGGCGCGGCGCCGGCCGCGGGGGGCGGATGGCCTCATCGTGAGCCGGCCTCCGGTTCACGCCGCGTCTTTAGTTCGAGGATGCGGGTCTTCGTCTCCTCCTTCAGGCGCCCGCGCACGCCCGGGTCGGTCACCCAAGTCGGCCGCAGGAGGAGGAAGGCCTGGCTCCGCCGCTCGGGTCCCGAGACGTCCGTGGAGGTGAGCTCGCAGCTGAAGGTGACGCGGTAGACATCTGCGATGGACGTGGGCGTGATCTCCGCCGACCACTTGGCGCGCCGGCCGCCCGCGGTCTCGAACTCCCCGCCTTCCTCCAGCCGCCGCGGGTCGGGTTCGCGCAGCACCTGCTGGCGGGCGAAGGCGAAGTCCTCGTCCACCACGGCCCCGCGTGCGGCCGCCTCGTAGCTGTTGAGGACGTTCAGGTAGGCCGAGGCCATCATCACGGCCGCGAAGGCGAAGATCGAGAGCGCTGCCAGCACCTCGACCACGGTAAAGCCGCGGGCAGTCCTAGGGTGCGTTGCGGTCATCTTCGGGCGTGAGCACGGGCGCGCAGGTCCAGGGGTCGACGCGCAGGACGGAGCGGCCGCCAGCGCGGGCGAGCTGGGCGCGGAAGGGCGCGCAGGTGCCGTCCGGGTAAAAGCTCGCGTGGGGCAGGGAACGGGCTTCGAGCAACACCCCGCCCACGAGAATGGCGTTGGCGCCCTGGGTGGCCGCGCCGAGGAAGTCCACCTCGAGGTCGCCGGCCAGTTCCGGAGCAATGGGGAAACGGCGCAACGGGCGCTCCGGCGCCGGCGGCTCGCCGAGTGGGCCCGGGGCCGGTGCCTCGCTGTCGAGGAGCAGGAAGGCCCGGGTTTCGCCATCAAAGCGGAGGTGCACTTCGCGGCCAGACTTCAGGGCGGTGCGGCGGGCCTCAGCCACCGCCTGCCAGAAGACCTCGGAGGGGGTGGCGCCGCGAGTGGAGAGTAGGCGCGCGGAGCCGCCGACAAGGAAGGCTGACAACAGGCCGATGAGGGCCAGCGTGAGCAGGATCTCGAGCAGCGTGAACCCGCGCCGGCGCGGGCGGGACGGACGGTGAGGGGACCGCCGCATCCGCGGGCCTATTTCTCGGGCCCGGCCCCCGCGTCCCAATTGCCGAGATCGTCGGCGGTCCCGCTCTGTTTGTCGGGTCCCTTGGACCAGAGGTCGTAGCCGCCCTTGTTGCGCGTACCGGGGTAGGCGTACTGGTACGGTTCCCCCCAGGGATCAGTCGGCACTTTGCTACCGTCTAGGTAGGGTCCAAACCAGCGGTCCCCCTTGGTCGCGGGGCGGGTCAAGAGCGCCTGCAGCCCGTCGCTGGTCGAGGGATAGTCGCCCATATGGATTCGGTACGAGGTGAGGGGCGTTTTCATGCTCTCCCGGACGAAGATATTCACCGTGCTGGCTTGGGCGCCACCAAAGATCTTATCGACGTTGGTGATGGCGAGACCGGCGAGGAGACCGATGATCGCCAGCACCACGAGGATTTCGAGTAGGGTGAAGGCCCGTCGACGGAGGCCCGATTGGCGGCGGAACGAGCTAGGCATGGTCCGAGGATGGCGGAACCCGGACGGATGTCGAGAATCAGGGTTCTGGCCGGCTCAGCGACCGAGCGCCGCGCGCAGCACTGGCTCCATCGCATCCGCCTGCCGCATGAAGCCCAGGTCGTTGGGGTGGGAGGCGTCCGTGGCACCCTCGGTGTCCGCCCCCAGCAGCTGGTCGCCCGCAATGTAATGCAGCCCGCGGAGACCCTCTTTCTGCAGGGCGGCGAAGGCCTCCCGAAGGGCCGCGTGGTTCTCATCGTGAAACTTCGCCTTCGCGGGCGTGATCCAGCTATTGGTGAACCGGCGGTCCTCGACGAGGATGATGGGAGTGTCCGGGCGCGCCTTGCGCAGCTGGCGGACGAGCGGGACGCATTTCTCCCGCACGGCTGCGGCGTTCATATTCGGCAGGCAATCGATCACGTACGCGGCCGCGTCCACCTGCGTCAGGTAGTCGCCCACGGCGGTGTCCATCCGGCCGTTGCCCGAGAACCCGAGGTTGACCACCGGCAGGTCGAGGCGGCGGCCGAGAATCGCGGGGTGCACGATCCCGGGACGCGAGGCGCAGGCGCCGTGCGTGATCGAGGTCCCGTAGAAGACGACTGGGCGGGCCCGCGGTGCGAGACCCTCGAACTTGGTCCCCGGGGGCACGCCGATCCGCAGGAATTCCACGCCGTTATACAAGGGCAGGTAGGCCGCGTATTCCCGCTCGCCCGGCGCGAGGTCCCGGATGATCTCCACCTGCAATTCCTGCTTGTCGGGTCGCGTGACCTGCACCCAGCGCCAGCGGCCCTGATCGTCTCGCGCGTACAGGTCCACGCCGCTCACGCCCGTGGCCGGCATATGGGGCATCCCGAGCCGGTCCTTCATCAGCCGGTAATGGACGTGGATCGCGGTCGCGTTGGTGCGGAACCGGACCATCATTCCGGCACTGTCGCGGCTGAGATTCCAGACGGCCGGGGTAACCGTCTGCTGGGCGGCGGCGGGAAAGCGGTCGAACCAACGGGTCCGCGGGGCGTCACTCCACGCCCGGCCCTCGACGCCCCACTGGGTCACATCGTGCCAGACCAGTTCCGCGGCGGCCGCCTTCCCCGCACCCATTGCGGGATCCAGCTTGGCGACATCAGGCGCCTTGGCCTTGGGGTTCGCCGCCAGCAGGGGCGTGGCGAGGAGGGCGAGCAGGGTGGGGAGGAGCGGGGTTAGCTTCATCTTCCCCGGTTTGTCAGCGCGGCGCCCCGCCGGCAAGGGGGCAAAATCACCTCCGCCCCGGCGCCCGACCGCGGGCGAGCACCTGGGCGGGGCAGCGGGGAGTTCTCAGGACAGCTTGATGCCGCGGGCGGCGGCCGAGCGGAGCAGCGCGTCGGCCATGTCGCTCGGGGTCGCCGCGACTTCGATCCCGCACTCACGGAAGATCGCGATCTTGGCCGCGGCGGTGTCCTCGTGGCCGCCGATGACTGCGCCAGCGTGGCCCATCCGGCGGCCCGCGGGGGCGGTCGCCCCCGCGATGAAGCCCGCGACCGGCTTGCGGCAGTGCTCACGGACCCAGCGGGCGGCCTCGACCTCGGCGCTGCCGCCGATCTCGCCGATCATAATGATCCCGTGCGTCTCGGGGTCCGCGTTGAACAGTTTGATCACATCGAGGTGCGAGGTGCCGTTGACCGGATCGCCGCCGATGCCGACGCAAGTCGACTGGCCAAGGCCCTTGGACGTCAACTGGAACACGGCCTCATCGGTGAGGGTGCCGGAGCGGGAGACCACGCCGACTCGGCCCGGGCGGTGAATGTAACCCGGAGCGATGCCGATGCGGCAGCCGCCTTTGGAGCCGGGGCCCGTGCCGGGCGTGACCAGCCCAGGGCAATTGGGGCCCACCAAGCGGGTGCGGCGGCCCTGCATCGCGCGCTTCACGCGGATCATGTCGCGGATCGGGATGCCCTCGGTGATGGCGACCGCCAGGTCGAGGTCGGCATCCACCGCCTCCAAAATCGCGTCGCCCGCGAACGGGGGCGGGACGAAGATCGCGGAAACCGTGGCGCCGGTGGCTCGGGCGGCCTCGGCGACCGAGTTAAAGATCGGGACCCGGTGCCCCTGATGTTCGAAGTGCTGGCCGCCCTTGCCGGGCGTGACGCCCGCGACGACCTGCGTGCCGTAGTCGAGCGAGAGCCGGGTGTGACGGGCCCCGAACTCGCCGGTGATGCCCTGGATCAGGATCTTCGTGGTGGGGGTGATGAGAATGGCCATGGGAGGGAGGTGCGGACGGGGTTCAGGCGACGAGCCGGACGATCTTCTGCGCGGCATCAGCCATCGTGTCGCCGGACACGAGGGTGAGCCCAGAGGCGGCGAGGGTGGCCTTGCCGGCCTCGACGTTGTTGCCCTCGAGGCGGACGACCAGTGGCAGCTTGAGGCCGACCTCACGGACCGCCTCGACGATGCCCTGAGCGATGACGTTGCAGTCCATAATACCGCCGAAGATATTCACGAGGATCCCCTTCACGTTCGGATCCCCGAGGATAATCTTGAAGGCCGCGATCACTTGGTCCTTCGAGGCGCCGCCGCCCACGTCGAGGAAGTTGGCCGGCGTGCCGCCGAAATGCTTGATGATGTCCATCGTCGACATCGCGAGGCCGGCCCCGTTGACGAGGCAGGCGATGTTGCCGTCGAGGGCGATGTAGCTGAGGGCGTACTTGGAGGCTTCGATCTCCTTCGGATCCTCCTCGTTGAGGTCGCGCAGCGCGGTGATCTCCGGGTGGCGGAAGAGAGCGTTGTCGTCGAAAGACACCTTGGCATCAAGGGCTAGGACCTCGCCGGCCGGGGTCGTGATGAGGGGGTTAACCTCGACCATCGCGGCGTCCGTTTCCCAGAAGCAGGTGTAGAGGTTGCGGATCAACTTAGCGGCGTTCTTGGCTTCCGCGCCGGTCAGGCCGAGGGCGGCGATGAGGTCGCGGACCTGGAAGTCCGCCAGCCCGTAGGCCGGATCGACGCGGACCTTGGTGATTTTTTCCGGGGTCTCGTGGGCAACCTTTTCGATCTCCACGCCTCCCTCGGTCGAGGCGACAATGACCGGGCGGGAGCTGGCGCGGTCGAGGAGAATGGCGAGGTAGTACTCCTTCTTGATGTCACTCGCGACGGTGAAGTAGACGGTCTGCACCCGACGGCCGGCGGGGCCGGTCTGGGCGGTGACCAGCGTCTGACCGAGCATATTGCCCGCCATCGCGAGGGCGGCGACCTTGTCTTGGCAGAACTTCACGCCGCCCTTGAAGCCGTTGGTGAATGTGCCCTTGCCGCGCCCGCCGGCGTGGATTTGGGACTTTACCATCGTGGGACCTTCGGGGAGCTGGGCGAGGGCGGTGGCGAACTCCGCCTGGCTCCGGGCAGCGGCGCCGCGGGGGACGGGCACACCGTATTTCTCGAAGAGGGCCTTGGCCTGGTACTCGTGGATGTTCATGCGGGGAGGTTCGTAAAATGCTCAGCAAACCAGAGGCGGGGCCGCGGAAGCACGCCCAAAATCGTTGTTTGCCTCGAGGTTGCGTTTCCATGCGTTCCCCGCACGATCGGGCTCGATGCAAGCTCACGAGGTCATGAGGGAGGTTTTGAAGCAGACCAGCGCCAAGCGGATTGCCGCGGATATGAACCTGTCCCTCTCCCTCGTCTATAAATGGGCGGAGCCCGTCGAGCCTGGCGCGGCCTCGGGCAGCCCGCTGGAGCGGGTCGGGCAACTGCAGCGTATCACCGGCGACCCGCGGATCGCCCAATGGGTTTGCGAGCAGGGGGATGGATTCTACATCCGCAACCCGCAGGAGCTCGCCGGCAGCGCCCGGCTGATCCCCGCCACCAACGGGATCGTGCAGGAGTTCGCCGATATGCTCGCCACGATCGCCAGGGCCTCGGCCGACAGCACGATCACGCGCGAGGAGGCCAAGCACATCCGGCGCCGCTGGGAGGAACTCAAGGGCGTCACGGAGTCCTTTGTCCGTGCCGCCGAGACTGGCAGCTTTGGCTCTCCTTCAGCGCCACCGCCCAGTCCCTCCCGCTGACGCCCGCGCCCGCGCGGGGCGCGAGCGCGGGAGCTAAACGGGTCGCGTTCAGCGGCCCAAGTACTTGTCGCGGCCTTGAACGAGGGCCTCGATCTTGCGGTCGGCGATGGACCGCTTGAGCATCCAAAACCCGCAATCGGGGTGCGCCCAGCGCACGCGGCCCGGGCCGACCTTCTTCTCCACGGCCTCGAGGCGGCGGGCCACCTCGTCCGGGGTCTCGATGTGGTTCACCTTAATGTCGATCACGCCAACACCCAGAGCGATGCGGCGGTCGATGTGCTTCAGGGCGTCGAGGTCTGCCGCGGGCCGGTGCGCCAGTTCCAGCACGAGGTGGTCCGTGTGGAGGGCGTTGAGGAAGTCCAGCAGCTTGCGCCAGTTGCCCTTCTGGATGGTCTGGCCGCCGTAGTTCCCGAAGCAGAAGTGCACGCTGCGCTCGGTGCCGGGGGAGATGGCGTCCAGCACGAGGTTCATCGCCGCCGCCGCCAGGGGGGCGTCCGCCGGGTTGCCGGGGATGTTGGCCTCGTCCACTTGGATGCAGGCAGCGGGCAGGCCGGTGACCTGCGCCGCGAGGACCTCGCCGAGGGCCATTGTCAGCCGGTCGAAGTCGCGGTAGTGGTGGTCGAGGAGGGTCCGGGCCAGCATGTAGGGGCTGGTCACGGTGAACTTGAATGGTCCGCCCGCGACGGCCGCCGCCCGCTGGCAATCGGCGAGCAGGTTCAGCGAACCCTCGCTCAGGGCGCCGGTGACGACCCCAGCCGGCTTGCGGCGAAAGCCCATCGGGTGGTGGCGCGAGAACTCATCCGTTACCGAGCGGCCGACGACCGAGGAAATGCCGGCCATGGGGCGGATAAAGTATTCAATCATCCCGTTGGTGTCGGGATGGTTGATGTCGAAGCGGTACAGTTCCCCGTCGGTCGGCAAGTCGATCCCGGCCTGACGCTGCAGGTCGAAGACAACGCGAGTGGCATCGATCACGGCCTGTTCGCTGGGCAGGGCGGCGAGCCAGTCGGGGATCGGGTAGGAGCCGACCGTGGTTGTGAGGATCCGAGGGGATTTCGGGAGTTTCGCGTTGGGCATGGAAAATACGTTTAGCGGGCTGCGGTGCGGCGGAGGAGTTCGTGTACGGTGCCGACGATCTGGTCCTCCAGACCCGGAGTCCAAGGGCCGGGCTGGCCGTAAGGCACCATCGAGGTCTCGCCCTCGTACCGGCCTTCGCGCAGCACGCGTTCGCTCGGAATGTAGGCCATGACATCGTTCGCGTAGCCGAAGACCCACAAGGCGTCGCCGGCCTCCCGCCGCAGCCGCAGGGCGTAATCCACGACCACCTCGCCGCCCAGTGCCACCCAGGCCAGTCCCCCGAGGCGCCACGCTTGCACCGGGTAATCGTACTCCAGCAGCCGCGGGCCGCGGGTGCGCTGGAGTTCGCGGACGGACGCGGCCCAGGCTTGGTGCATCTCGCGGTTGGGCTGCACCTTCTCCTCGGCCTCCTTCAACTGTGCTTCGGTCGGCTGCCGCGCAAAGCGAAGATTCACGTCGGTCCAGGCCGCGGCGAACCGGCCCTCGACCCGGGCAAGGGGGCGGCTCAGCGCGCGGTCGGCAGCGTCGGCCAGCGCGCGGCCGTGGGCCTCCACGTGGACGAGCTCGCGGCGCGGGGCGGGGTTGATGTCGGCGCCGCAGCCGATCGCGAAGAGCACGGTTGCGCCCGGGTGCCGCCGTTCCAGCTCCAGCTGGGCAACCCCAGCGTAATCCCCGTGCCACTGGAAGATCCCGAGGGTCGTGTTGTGGCAGGCGTAGGAGACGAGCAGGGCGCGGAGGGCGCCGTCGGTCCCGCGCACCGCGAGGACCGGCACGCGCGGGTCAAAGGGGCCCTTCAGCTTGCCGGCCGCGCGGAGGGCGGGGACTTCCTTTTCGGGATTCTCCCGGCGATTGAAGCCGAAGGTCGCCTCATCGACGCCCCAGCCGATCTGCGCCGGCGCGAGGGCCGCGAGGGCGGTCTCCGCCGCCTGCACCATCTTTTGCTCCAGCTCCTTCAGGTAGGCGACGGAGCGGGCGCGGCCGTCCGGCGGCAGGATCCGGATGCCGCGCAGGTTACCTTCGAGAGCCGGGGCGCAATGGGTGTGCGAGACATTGGTCATCACGGCCGCGCGTGGCAGTCCGTGGCGCCGCTGCAGCTCCGCCGCCACGCGGTCCGACGTTTCCCGTGCGATGCCGCAGAGGTCCAGCGTCAGCAGCAACCCCCGGTTGCCCGCGGGATCGCTCACGGCGAGGGCCTTCACCCAGAGGTCCTGCAGCTTGCCGTCCGCGGGCCGGTCGCGGGAGGCGTAGCCCGTCATCCACAGTCCCGCGGGGGGCGTGATGTTTTCCCGGCCGGTGCCAGCCCTCCACCCCGGCGTATCCCCGGCCCGCAGCGTGACGGTGGCCAGCAGCAACCAGACCAGCAGGGCGGGGGAAAATAGGGGACGGCGGGGCATCCGCCGAGTAACCGCGGCGCCCCCGGCCGAGGCAAGGGCGGACTCGGTTGACCTTTGCCGGAATGGCCGAGTTTTGGCGCGACGGCGCGCGGTTCGCCGACCACGCTGTGCGCATGCCCTACTGCCGTCTGCCCCTGCTGCTGTTGCTCCTGCCTGCTCTGGTTCCCGCCGCCGAACGCCTCGATCGCTATCAGTTGCTGGTCCGGCGCGGGACCGACGGGCGGCCGGCTCCCGTACGCGAAGCGGCCGACTGGGCCCAGCGCCGTGCCGAGATCCTCGCCGGTGCCGTGGCGGTGATGGGCCCGCTCCCGGGGGCGGAGCGCCGGGTGCCCCTGGAGGTCCGCGTGCTCTCCGAGACGGACTGCGGCACCTACGTCCGTCGCGAGATCACCTACGTCGCGGAGCCCGGCGGGACCGTGTCCGCCTACCTGCTGGTGCCCAAGGAGGTGCTCGCGGGCCGGGCGGTGCGTCCGGGCATCCTCGCGCTGATGCCGACCAACAACGCCGAGGGGAACCGCCCGGTGGTCGGCCTCGGCCGGCCGGACAGCAAGCCGGGGCGCAATTACGGCGAGGAACTCGCCGCCCGGGGCTTCGTCGTGCTCGCCCCGCCTTACCCCCACCTCGGGGAGTACCGCCCGGATCTCGCAGGCCTAGGCTACAAGAGCGGCACGATGAAGGCCATCTGGGACAATATCCGCGGCCTCGATGTCCTCGCGGCCACGCCGGGGGTGTCGCCCCGGGGGTTCGGCGCCGTGGGGCACTCGCTGGGCGGGCATAATTCGATCTACACCGCCCTGTTCGACGAACGCATCCGCGCGGTGGTCTCCAGCTGCGGCTTCGACTCCTTCCTTGATTATTATCAGGAGAAGCGGGACGTCGTCTGGCGTCCCGGGCAGGGCTGGACCCAGGAACGCTATATGCCCGCGCTGGCGGCCTACGCCGGCCGGCTGGAGGCCATCCCATTTGATTTCCCGGAACTCATCGGCGCCCTCGCCCCCCGGGCCTTCCTCGCGATCGCGCCCACCGGCGACAGCAACTTCAAGTGGCAAAGCGTCGAGCGCATCATTGCCGCCGCCCGCCCGGTCTACGCTCTGCTGGGCGCTCCGGCGAACCTCGACGTCGTCCATCCCGCCTGCGAGCACGATTTCCCGCCCGAGATGCGCACCCGGGCCTATGCCTGGCTGGAGCGCCATCTCGGCCCCTGACAGAACCTTCGGCCGCTTTGGCTTGCGCGGTCGGGCTCCCGCGATTCGTTGGCGGCGGGCAGGGGCCCGGGCGTTTCCGGGTCCTCGGCCGCTGTGCCTGCCTCCAACCCCCACCCGCGATGAACCCACGCCTGACGCTCCTCCTTGCCCTGTCGTTCTGCCCCCTGCTGCCGCTCGCGGGCCAGACCGCCGCCCCCAAGGCCGCCGATAAGTCGGCCAAGGCGCCCGCCAAGTCGGCCGCCGACCTCTCGTTCGAGGCCTTCAACCGGGAGCGGGGCGCCGCTGGCGCGCGCGACCAGGCCCGCTTCCAGAAGGTCATCGCCGCCGGGATGGACTATCTGGCCAAGCACCCGACCCACGGCCGCGTCGGTGAGGTGATCCTCGGGCTGGCGTTCTACGGCGGCGGGATCCCGAAGGAGCAGGCGGCCCTGCAAACCTCGTACGTCTCCCTCCTCAAGCTCGAGCTCGCCAACCTCCGGTACAAGGACGGTGTCTCCGACGCCACCAAGGCCGCGCTGGCCGCCCTCGACGCCTCGATCGCCGATTTCGAGGTCCGCACCGCCTTCAGTCGCGACAACCTGACCAACTTCCGCGAGAAGCTCGACGCGCTGGAGGAGACGCCTGGCGCCGCGCGGTTCCAAGCCGACCGCGAGCGCTCCTACGGCCACGTGGTCACGCTGGGCAGCGCCCCCGCCCGCGGCGAGGAACACTTCCGTCGCCTGCTCGAGCACAAGGAGAAGGCGGTGAAGGACATGGCCCGCGAGGAACTCAACTTCTACGAGGCCCGCAAGGAACCCTTCGCCCTCAAGTTCACCGGGCTCGACGGCAAGGAGACCGATCTCTCCCAGCTGCGCGGCAAGGTCGTGGCCCTCTATTTCTGGAGCACCACCAGCAAGAGCTCTACCGACCGGTTCGACGCCCTCAAGCAGGTGTATTCAGACTACCGGCGCCGCGGTTTTGAAGTGGTCACCGTATGCCTCGACAAAACGGAAGACCGCGCGAAGGTGGAGCAGTTCGTGAAGGCAGAACGGATCGCCTTCCCGGTGCATTTCGACGGGCAGGGCACGCGGAATACCTTCGCGCCGAAGTTCAACGTCACCGGCGCGCCGCGACTGCTGGTGTTCGACCAGAAGGGGATGCTGCAGATGAGCGTCCAGGGCAGCCCCGTCGGGCGGATCGTGGCCGACACGCCGCAGAACCAGCTGGAGCCGACCGTGCGCCGGCTATTGGGCATCAAGTAAGCGGCCCCGGGCGTGCTGTCGCCGGATTTCCTCGCCCGCTTCGGTGGCCTCGGCCGCGTCCTGGGTGCCGCGGCCCTGCCGCGGCTGGCGGCCGCCCGCGTCGCCGTGGTCGGGGTCGGCGGCGTGGGCTCGTGGGCGGCGGAAGGCCTCGCCCGCAGCGGCATCGGCGGGATCACGTTGATCGACCTAGACGACGTCTGCGTCACCAACGTCAACCGGCAACTGCCGGCGCTCGACGGCCAGATCGGACGGCCCAAGGTTACCGTCCTTGCCGAGCGCATCGCCCTGATCCACCCCGCCTCCCGGGTCGAGACCAGGCTGGAGTTTTTCACCGCTGCCACGGCCCCAGCCCTACTGGGCCCAGGGTTCGACTTCGTGATCGATGCGGTCGATCGAATGTCGCATAAGGCACTGCTCATCGCCGCTTGCCGCGACCGTGGGATCCGGGTCTTGACCGTCGGTGGAGCGGGTGGCCGCAGTGATCCCGGTGCGCTGCGCACGGGTGATCTGGGAGAAGCCGGGGATGAGCTCTTGCGGCAGGTGCGCCGAAAGCTGCGGCGGGCGCACGGATTCTCGCCGGGTGCGGCGCGCGGGTCAACGCGCCTTGGCGTGCCGGCGGTCTGGTCGGACGAGGATCCAGTCTATCCGTGGGCGGACGGCACCTGCGGAGCACGGCCGGAGCCGGGGTCGGCCGTACGCCTCGATTGTGCCGCGGGCCTAGGGAGCGCAGTCTTCGTCACGGGCCTGTTCGGGTTGGCCGCGGCCGGCGAGGTGGTGCGCCGGATCGCCCGCGGCGAGGAAGGCGGGCCGGCGGCCGCCGAGGAGAAGGTGCCGGCCGCGACCGCCTTCTGAAGCGTCCCTGCTTTCATTTGGCCTGACCGCGGATTGATGTAGCCGGGGCATCCTGCCCCGGACCGAGGAATCGACGCGATGGCTGCGAAGCGATTCACCTGGCGGCGCGGCAAGCGCTGCGCCTGGAGGTGTCTCGGGCTGCGTGACCGGGGCAGGATGCCCCGGCTACGCCGAATTCGCCCCCGCTTCAGCGCCAGTCGATGCGCGCCTGCCGGGTCGCCAGATCCACCCGTACCGACGCGCGGGCAAACTCCCGCGTCGCCGTGAGGCCCTGCCAGACCGCATCACCCCGCGGCGGCCCCAGCGGCCGCTCCAGCTCCGGATAGCTCTCCAGCATCCCGTGGCTGTCCGTGTAGCCCCACGAATAGCAAAAATGCGCGCCGGGCTGCGCCCCGATCAGGAAGCAGGCGAGGGGGAAGGTGATCCGCTCCCGCGCCAGCGCGAGCAGCTCCGCCTGGGGACGCCGCATCATCTCGGCATCCAGCCAGTTGAAGCCGGGCCAGCCCTTCAGGACGATGAATTTGCCCTTCGCCGCCGCCAGCGCCAGGGAGTCAAGGTCCGCTTTCATCGCGGCGGGACTGTCCGTCCGGAAGCTCCCGAAGTGCTCGATCATCAGGCCGTCGATCCCCTCCCAGTCGAGCAGTTCCCGGAAGTCCGTCGTGCGCAGGCCGTTCACCAAAATGATCCGCTCCGGCCCCAGTTTCCGGCGGGTGAGGGCGATCATTTCCCGCAGGCCGGCGACGACGGCGCGAGCTTTGTCCGCGCCAACCTGCCGCGCCAGGCCCGGCGCGAGGGCCTGCGGCAGCGCGTCGATGAACACCCCGCCCAGGGGCGCTTCGCGGTGCGCCGCCGCCACGACGTCCGACCACCATTCCCGGAACGCCGGGTGCGAGGGATCCGGACGCGGCGTGCCGGACGGGTGCCGCACAATCTCCCCGGCAGGGTCGCGCAGGGTCCACTCGGGACGATAGGTGGCGAATGCGGCGTAGCCGGGCCAGTTGATGAAGGCGTTCAGGTAGAAGAGGACCCGGGCCTCGGGACGCCGCGCGACAATGCGCCGCGCCGAGTCCGCGATGCCCGCCTCGGTGCTCCCGTGCGGGTTCACGCCGTGGCTCTTCTCCAGCGCGATCAGGGCGCTGTGGCGGGCGACGAACGCGACTTCCGCCTCCGTGAGGTCCCCGGTCCGCTTCCCGAAGTGGAGGTTCAGCGGCACCCGGTCCCAACTGAAGCCGGTGAGCCGCACGACCCGCTCCAGCGGGGCGGCCACAGTGGGTTCCGCCGCACCGCGCCCGGGGAAGGCTGCGGCCACCAGGCACGCGAGGAACACCAGCCCGCGAGCGCGCCGCGGGAACGGGACGGAGGTTCGGTTCACGGGCTAGGGTTGGGGCGGCGGGCGCGCCTCAGAACGTGCCCCGGAGGCCGAAGGTCCAGAGCGAGCCGAAGTCGAGGCGCGAGCGGAACTGGGCGTGGGCCGGCGTCGTCGGCCCGTGGATCTCGGTGTCCTCGGTGGCATCGTTGATGTTCCGGAGATTGGTGAAGAGCGCGAGGCGCCGGGTGAGGCTATACTCGGCCGAGACGTCAATGTAGAGCCGCTTGGAGCCCCAGTTGTAGGTGCCGGGCTCGATGCTCGGGCCCGCAGCCACGATCGCGCGCCGCTGCCGGCCGCGGTAGTTCCAGTTGATGCGGACGTTGTACGCCGGCCGCGTCAGGCTGATGCCCCAGCTGCCGCTGCGCGGGATGTAGCCGGCGAAGTTGGCCGTGGCCGTCGCGTCGCCCGTCACCCGTTGCGCGCTCGCGTTGGCGAACACCTGCACCCCGCGCGCCCAGCCCGGCAGGCCGGTCAGCGCCTGCTTGTAGCTGAAGTCGACGCCGGTCAGCCGCACCTTGCCGGGCAGGTTCTCCTGCGTGGTCACGTCGAATTTCCCGAACAGTGCCGGGTCCAGCCCGTAGAGGGCGAGGAACTCCGGGGTCGCGTCGAGCACGGTCCCGCCGAAGAAGTCCCGGATGTCCCGGCGGAAGGCGCCCACCGAGAGCTGGCCTACGCCGGCGAAGTAGTACTCGAGCCGGGCGTTGGTCGTCTCCGCGCTCCAGGCCTTGATACCCGCGTTGTTCACCACGATCCGGTTGGCCGGGTTCGTGGCGTCGCTGTCGGGATCGGGTAGGTTCAGGCCGCCCGCGTACTGGTTGAGGTTCGGCCGGCCCACCGAAGAGTAACGGGCCGCGCGCAGGACCAGGTTCTCGCGCAGGTTGAAGGCCGCGTTGAGGCTCGGGAACAGGCGGAGGTACTCCTTGTCGACCTTCGCGCCCCGCGCGAGGAACGTGAGCTGGGAGACGGCGAGGGCGTTGGTCGTGGGGAAGATCAGGACCGACGTGCGCCGGTTGGGCTCGGCCGGGGTCGGGCTGGCGACGGTAAGGACGCGCCCGCTGGCGTCCCGCTGGTAGTTGCGGGTGAGGTCGGTCAGCGGCCCCTCGGCTTCAATATTGGTCTGCTCGGCCCGCAGGCCGCCGACGAGGCGGAGCCGCCGATCGAAGAGCGCGACGTCCCCGCGCAGGTAAGCCGCGGAGACGGTCTCCTCGATGTGCTTCGAATTGGTCATCGAGGCCCGATACCGCGCATTCTCATCGGTGGTGAAGTGGGTGGGGTTCGCGCGCTGGTATTCGAGGAGCCGCGTGTTGCCGACCCACTGGATCCGGGGAAACCCGTAGCCGTGGGCGCGTTCGGACAATTCGGGGGCCCAGAAGGGCGCCGCCGCATCGTCGCCGCCCGCGGGGGTCGTGCTGGTCCGGCCGTCCCGGCCCACGAAGGTGAAGGTGCGGCTGTCATCGCTGCGGAGGTCGCGCACGCCCTGGCGGCGGTCGAGGCCGGCCCGCAGGCTGACCGGCACGCGCCAGGGGAGGTCCCGGCCCACGTTGAGGAAGGCGGTGCGCTGCTGGTCGTTGTTCTCCGGCTGGCCGCTGCCCGCGCTCTGCACCGCGTAGGTCGCGAGGGCGTAGGGGTCGATGGGCGCGCCGGTGGCGCCGTCGGTCACCGTGATCCGGTTCGGCCGCAGGTAGAAGATGTCGTCGAAGGCCACGGTCACGCCGGTGCGCCGGGCGCTGGAGTTCGCGAAGTAGCCGCGCCCGAGGTCGCCGCCGTTGTAACGGGCCCGGGAATAGCCCGCGCCGGCCTCCGCCTTCCAGACCGGGCCGTCGTGGCGCCAGCGCAGGGTGGGCATATAGGTCTCGTTGCGCCGGTAGCCGCCGGCGTTGCCGCTCACCAGGTCCCCGGCGCCCGCGTTGCCGCGGGTCGAGAAGGGCGTGAACGCCCCGGGGGCCACGCCGCCGACGTTGAAGGTGAGCGTCTGGCTCAGGAAGTCCTCCTCGAAGCGTGAGGCCTGCACGGAGAGCGAAACGGTGTCGTGGCGCGCCAGGCGGAAGTCGAGGGTGGCGGCGAGCGAGTGGCGGGTGGTCTCCTTGAGGCCGCCGCGCACCGCGAAGGTGGAAAGGTACGGCCGGTCGGGGGTGGTGTGGGGGAAGGTCGTCCCGTTGGTCGCGGTCCCGGCTCCGCGCCAGGTGTTGGTCACCTGATCCTGGCCCGCGAACTGGCTGGTGCGGCCGCCGGAAAAGGTGAAGCCGAAGCGCCGGTTCACGGGCACCACCCACGAGAAATCGAAGCCCGGCGCCACCTTGCTCCGCCGGTCCTCACGCGGCCCCGGCGTCGCCCGGAGCTCCTTGCGGTGGTCGCGCACCATCCCGTACACGCTCCCGTTGAAGACCGGCCGGGAACGCTCAAACGCGCTGCGCGGCACCATATTCACTGAGCCCGCCAGCGCCGCTCCGGAGGTGTCCGGCGTGGGCGAGAACGAGACCTCCACCCGCGCGATGCCGTTGATCGACACCATGTCGACCGCCGCCGCCCGCGCGATGCCGCTGATCGCGGTCGCCAGCGCGAAACCATCGAGCGTGACCGGGACGTTCTCGGCCGGCGCCCCGTTGATCGAGATCTCGCGCGCATTGCCCCCGGCGTAGTCCATCGTCACCCCGGGCAGGAACTTCAGGAACTCGCCCACGTGCCCCTCCGCCACAGTGCCGAACTCGTCGCTCGAGACCACGGTCTTCAGGTTCGACGCGAATCGCTGCTCATTGATCGCGATCGCCGCGGCTTCCATCTCCTTCGAGGTCGCGACCACGAACTGGTCGAGCTTGATCGGGACGTTGCCGCCTGCACCCCGCTCCGGCGCGCCAAGGGCGACGTCGAAAGCGGCCGACTGGCCGGCGACGACCGTGACCGGCGCCGACTGCGCGGCCAGCCCCGTGTAAAACATCCGGACGCGGACCGCGCCCGCGGGCACCCCGTCGAGGCGGTAGGCGCCGCCGGCGTCGGTAAAGGTCTCGAGGGTGGTCCCCTCGACCGTCACCCGCACGCGTTCGAGGAAGGTATCGCCAGCCGCGTTGGTGACGCGGCCGGCGATGGACCCCGGCGCGCCCCCCGGGCTCTGACCGGCGACTGCCACGAGCAAAGAGAGGAGGAGAGGCAGCAGGAGCCGGAGCAGACTCAGCGGGGTATTCATCGGGGTGCAAGCAGCGAAGCTCGCGCCGTGGCCGGCGTCCATCGCGAATCGGCGTGCGCGGTGAGCTTTTATCCCCTCAACGCCCGCGGCGCGGGGGCCGCGCCAGCGCGTGAGCTACTAGCATGCCGAGGCCTAGTAGCCAGCCCGCGGGGTAGGGCAGGATCAGGATGCCCCACGCCCAGGATCGCCCCGTGTTGCCGCCGAAGCCGCCCGCCGCGCTCAGCACCAGCATCGCCGCGGTGCCGGTCGCGATCAGGGCCGAGACCAGCGCCCAGCGCCGCGGGTGGCGCAGGTTCCCGTGGGGCAGGCGCGCGCTCGCCAGCAGCAGCACGCTCCCCGCGAGGATGACGCAGGCGCCTTCCAGCGGATCCAACGCCCCCCCTAGGAACGCGATCAATCCCAACCAATAGAAGATGCGGGACCAAGGCGGGCGCGGTTTCATCGGGACGCGCTCGCTGGAGCGCCGGGAAACCTGCCCCCGGAACGGCCGAAAAGAAAGCTGGGTCGACCCGGCGGGGGCCAGTCTCGTGGTTTCCGCTATCGGACAAACCGGGATTTAACTTGGCCTCTCTGTTTACGCCTGGATGGCCTTGGGCTGAGTCCTGCTTAGTCTAGGCTAACGTGGTCAGGGTTAATAAGCATAAGGCTGACTCAGCTAGCTTCCCCGCACGAGTGCGATCGCGCTCCGGAAGGCGGCCTTGCCCCAGATCCATCGCGCTCCGGCGCATCGTTTCCTGATCGCGACCGCTCCTGGACACCGGCTTTGCTTCCTGACTCCGGATCCGGCGATTTGTCAGTAACCCGAGGTGCACACGCTTTGGTCGCCCGTGGGAAACGCAACAAGCCGGGCTCCTGCGGAGCTCCGGCTTGGCAAGGGATGCGGGACGGGCCCGCTCCGGGTCAGCGCCTACTGCGCGAGCAGCATGTTGCGCGACTGCTTGATCGTCTTGGTGACCGCGCGCTGGTGCTTGGCGCACAGGCCCGTGTACTTGCGGGGCAGGATCTTGCCGGTGTCGGTCACGTAACGGACCATCGCCTGCGGCTGGGTG
>SYDD01000316.1 GCA_005786775.1 Opitutaceae bacterium | reverse complement strand
GTACCGGTCGTGCGTCACCGCGATCACCGTGCCCGGATACCGCGCGAGGTGCTGCTCGAGCCAGTGGACGCTCTCGGCGTCGAGGTGGTGGGTGGGCTCGTCGAGGAGCAGGATGGAGGGCTTGCGTAGGAGGAGGCGCGCGAGGGCGACGCGCCGGCGCTCGCCGCCGGAGAGGGCGTCGACGGGCTGGTCCCCGGGCGGGCAGCGCAGGGCCTCCATCGCCATCTCGACCTGCGGGGCGGTGTCCCACGCGTCGAGCGCGTCGATCTTCTCCTGGAGCTCACCCTGCCGGGCGAGGATGGCGTCCTTGGCCGCGTCGTCGGTCGCGGCGTTCAGCTCGTCCCAAGTGGCGTCGTAGGCGGCGACGAGGTCGGCGAGGGGCCGCACGCCCTCCTCGACGCAGGCGCGGACCGTGGCGCCGGGGGTGAGCTGGGGTTCCTGCTCGAGGAGGCCGAGGGTGTAGCCGGGCTCGAAGTGGAGGCGGCCCTCGATCTCCGTGTCGCGGCCGGCGAGGATGCGGAGGAGGGAGGACTTGCCGGAGCCGTTGAGGCCGAGCACCCCGATCTTGGCCCCGAGGTAGAACGAGAGGGAGATGTCGCGGAGGATCTCCTTGCGCTCGATCTTCTTAGAGACGCCGAGCATCGAGAAGATGATGGTAGGGGCGGCTTCGGGTTTGGGCACGGGGTGCGATTACCGGGGGCCCGGGGGCAAGAGAAGCGGAAACGTGCGGGAAAAGGACGTTGCCTGCGCTCCCGGCGTCCGCTTTCCTCACCCTCCCCATCGGGCCAGCGTGCCCGAAGCCCCACCCCGCCGTGAACCTGCTGTTGCGCTCGCTCGTGCCCGTCTCGGGCCTCCGCCTAGCCCCTGAGGGCCTTTGGCGGGCGGCCGGGCTGGTGCTCGCGGCGGCACTTTTTGCGCTGGTCCGGGGCAACGGTTACGACTGGGGGGGCGTGCTGACCTACGCGAGCTACCTGCTGGCCTATGTGCTGCTGCCGGGCGTGGTGGCGCTGGCGTGGGTGGAACGCCGCCCCGTGGGCTGGAGTGGGCTGCTAGCCCTCGCCCTGCCGGCCGGATTCGCCTTGGAGGCCCTCGGCTTCCTCGGCGGCGCCGCCGCTGGCCAGCGTGAACTTCACCTCTGGAGCCCCGTGGCCTGGCTCGCGCTCGCCGTGCTGCTGCGGCGGCGGCGGGGGCGGCCGCTGCTCCGGCTGCGGTTGGCGGGCCACCACGCGGGCCTCGCTGCGGCGCTCGCCCTCGCCTTCCTCGGTACCGTAGTGATGGCGGCCAGCCAGATGTACGCCGAATCGCCCCTCGCCGATGGCCTGCCCACCCGCGCCATCTTCCACGATTGGGTGTACCTCATCAGCCGGGCCGGGGTCATCAAGCACACCTGGCCCCTCGACGACCCCAGCCTCGCCGGCACGCCGCTCCAGTACCATTACCTGATGATGGTCCACGCTGCCGCGGCCTCGTGGACCACCGGGCTCGAGCTGGGCACGCTGCTGCTGCGGCTGGTCTACGCCCCCCTCGGGTTAGCCCTCGTCGCCCAGGCCTACCTCCTCGGCCGGCGGCTGGCCCGGACCCCCTGGGGCGGGATCCTCGCCGCGCTGGTCCTCGTGTTCGTGAGCGAGGTCTCCTTGCGCCCCTCCTACGGCGAACCCCTGTTCCTCGGTCTGTTCGTGCGCTGGCTGTTCGTCAGCCCCACCTTCTTCCTCGGGATGGTCTACTGCGGCGCGCTGCTGCTCGCGGTGCACCGCTGGCACCGGGCGCCCGCCGGGGACCTCCGCCGCTACGCCTGGTTGGGCCTGCTCGCCGCGGCAGGCACGGGGGCGAAGGGGACGCTCGTGCCGGTGCTCCTCGCCGCGCTGGGCCTGTGGGCCGCCTGGCAGTGGCTCCGCTCCCGCCGAATTCCGTGGGAGACCGTCGCCTCCGCGCTGGTGCTCCTCGCGGCCTTCAGCGTCGTGTACCTTGAGACGATGGCATCGTGGCGCAGCGGGGACGCCCGGCTGCACCCGTTCCACGTGTTCCAGCTGACCGGCTTCTGGAAGGAAAACCTGCCCGCGTTGACCGCCACCCTCGCCGGGTGGCTGCCGGACCCCGCCGCGGGCGGCCTGGCGCAGGTCCTGTGCGCCCTCGCCATCTTCGCGGGCACCTGCGGCGTGCGGCTGCTCGCCCTGCCCTACCTCGCGCGCGCCGACCTCGCCCGGCGGGACCCGCTGCTCGTCGGCTGGCTGGGCGCGTTCTTCGTCGCCTGCCTCGCACTGGGGCTGCTGCTCGAGCTGAACAGCTTCGGTGAACTCTACCTGATCCTGATGATGCGGCTGCCGCTCTCGGTGCTCACCGCGGGCTTCCTCGTGGCCGCCTGGCGCCGCGCCCTTGTCTGGCAGGCGGGACGCGGGCCTGGCTGGACCCGGCGTCCCGCGGTCACGCGGGGACTCCTGGCGACGGGCGCCCTGGCGCTGCTGTTCACGGTCGGGCTGCAGGGTTCGCTCTGGTGGCGGCGCAACCTGTCCGGCTTCGGCGAGTGGGCGCGCACCGCCAGCGACCTGCGGCCCGATCCGGACATGCGCGACCTGCGCGAGGCCCTGCTCTGGATCCGCCAGCACACGGAGCCCGACGCGGTGCTCGTGCCCAACGCCTTCACCCCGGAGAACATGCGCCGCGACCACTGGGGCGCGCTCGACCGCACGCTGATGGGGGTCCACTTCTACTACTCGGCCCTCGCGGAGCGCCGCCTCTGGTTTGAGGGACCGAACTACCTCCTCGACACCACCAAGGCCCGGATCCGCGCCAACCTCGCGGGCAACTTCTTCTACCGCGGGCAGCCCCTCGAGGCCGGTATCGTCGCCGCCGCGCCCAGTTACGCCCTAATCGACCGGCACCTGCGCGACGGGGCGAGCGTGACGCTGCCCGTCGGAGCGCGGGTCTTCGCCAGCGACCGGTTCGAGGTCTACCGTCTGTCGCCGGCGAAACCAGAGAGCGGCGACGGCGGCCTCTGACCGCCGCGCGAGCGTTCAGGCCCGCGGCCGGGCAGGTCGGTACACGGTCTGGTCCAAGTCCGCGGCAAGCAGGCCCCGGAACGTGGGCAGGTCGCGCACGGCCCGCAGCGCGATGAGTTGCCGGGCGAGGTTACCGACCGCCGTACCCTCGAGGGCGAAACTCACCACCGGTAAGCCCGTCGCATCCGCGGTGGCCTGGCACAGCAGGCGGTTGCGGGAGCCGCCGCCCACCATCAAGATCCGCCGGAAGCGCCGGCCCGTCATCTGCTCGAACGCCTCCAAGGCGTCCGCGTGGCCGCGGCCCAGCGAGTCGCAGATCAGGCGCACGTAGCCCGGCAGCCCGGCCGGGACCTTTAGCCGGCGCGCGCGCAGGTGGGCATCAATCGCGGCGCGCATCGAGGTGGGGTTGGTGAACGCCGGATCCGTGACCCGCAACAGCCCGGCTGGCGCGGGCAGGCGGCCCGCGGCGTTGATGAGGGCCGTCCACTCGCGGTCGTTGCCCGGCCGCCGGGCGAAATCCTTCAGTGTGCCCTCGAGCAGCCAGAGCCCTGGAACGTTGGTCAGCGGCCGGTAACGGCCGTCCGCGATGCGCTCATTGGCCACCCGGGCCGCCAGCGCCTCGGGCCCGAGGACCGGGGTGTCACTCTCGAAACCAAGGAGCGACCAGGTACCGGAACTGAGGAAGGCGTCACTGCCATCTGGATCGGCCGGCATCGCGTCGTACGCGCAAGCCGTATCGTGTCCGGGCACGGCAATCACCTTGGTGCCGCGGAGCTGCGGCGCGCTCCCAGCGACGGCCGGTAGGAGCCGGCCGAGAGAGGCGCCGGGCGGCAGCGGCGGCGTGAACCAGCCGGGGGGCAGGCGGAAGTGGTCGAGGGTGGCGCGAGACCAGTCGCGGGAGCGGACGTCGATGAGCTGTGAGGTGCTCGCCACGGTAAACTCGTTCTCCATCCGGCCCGAGAGCAGAAAGTTGAAATAGTCCGGAAGGAGTAGGCACCGCGTCGCGAGGTCAGTGATGGCCGGGCAGCGGGCCACGGTCTCCGCGAGTTGCAGGGAGGTGTTGTAGAAGACGTTCGGGATGCCCGTGGCGGCGTAGATCCGCTGCAGGGCGGCGGGGGTCCGCGCCAGCCGGCCGAGCCCCTCCTGGGTGCGCGCGTCGCGGTAAGCGTGCACCGGAAAGACGAGGCGGCCCGCGTCATTGACCAAGGCGTAGTCCACGCCCCAGCAGTCGACGCCCACCGAGGCAAGGACGGCCCCGCGAGGCAGGGCGGCGGCCGCCGCACGGAGGCCCACCTGCGCCTCGTGCCACAGGGTGCCGAGATCCCAGTAATCGTGGCCGGCGAGGCTGCGGAAGGCGTTCGGGAAGCGGTGGATCTCGGTGAGACCGAGCCGGCGCCCGTCCCAACGGCCGAGGATCACGCGGCCGCTGGTGGCGCCGAAGTCGAGGGCGGCGGAGTAGACGGTACGGGGCATCGCCCGGAGCAAAGCCGCCGCCGGAGCGGCGTCACGAGA
Source organism: Opitutaceae bacterium (assembly GCA_005786775.1). Taxonomy (GTDB): domain Bacteria; phylum Verrucomicrobiota; class Verrucomicrobiia; order Opitutales; family Opitutaceae; genus ER46. The sequence goes on along the minus strand of SYDD01000316.1, from coordinate 7,067 downwards.
AAATCGCCGGGGCCCGCGGCCCGGAAAATCCAAGAAATCCCGTTGCCAGCGCCCCAACCCAGCGCAGCTTCGACCGCACTCCTATGCTCAACCGCGAGCGCACGCCCCTCACCGGCCGGCGGGTCCAACTGATGGCCACCTGCCTCTGCGACGCCTTTTACGACGACGTGGCCGCCGCTACCGTAGAGGTGTTGGAACACGCCGGGGTCGAGGTCGCCTTCCCCGAAGGCCAGACCTGCTGCGGGCAACCCGCGTTCAACGGCGGCGACTGGCCCGCCTCCCGCCGCGTGGTCCGCCACACGGTGCGCACCTTCGCCGGGGAGGACCCGGTGGTCGTGCCCAGCGGCTCCTGCGCCGCGATGCTCTTCCACGGCGCGGTGCTGGAATTCGAGCGCGAGCCCGACGCCCCCGCCGTCGAGGCGCTCGGCCGCCGCACTTGGGAACTCGCCGACTACCTGGTCAACGGCCTCGGCGTCCGCGCCTGGCCCGGCCGCTACCCCGCGCGGGTTGCCCTGCACCGCTCCTGCCACTCCCGCGGGTCCGACAGCGTCGCCGCCGCCCTCACGCTCCTCCGCTCGATCGCGGGCCTCGAGGTGGTCGAGTTCGGCGAGCCCGAGCAGTGCTGCGGCTTCGGCGGCACCTTTGCCGTGACGTTCCCCCACCTCTCCGGGGCGATGGGCCAGCTCAAGCTGGATCACGTCCGCGCCGCCGCACCCGACGTCTACGTCTCGGCTGATATGAGCTGCCTGATGCACCTCGGCGGCCTCGCCGCCCGCGAGGGCCGGCCGATCCGCACGCTCCACCTCAGCCAGGTGCTCCGCGACGCCCTCCGGGGCGGGGAGGCCAAGCCGTGAAGGGCCAGGCCATCGACCGCTTCGCGGCCACCCTGCCCGCGGAGACCCGCGCCTCGGTCTACCAGAGCACCAAGGCCACCCACGAGAAGCGCACCCGCCTGCTCTTCGACCAGTTCGCCGACCCGGACCGCCTCCGCGCCCTCGCCGGCGAGATCAAGCAGCACGCGATCGAGAACCTCGACACCTACCTGCCGCAGGCCGAGGCCCGCCTCCGCGCCAACGGCGCCCAGGTCCACTGGGCCGGCACCGCCGAGGCCGCCTGCGCCCACGTGCTGCGCATCATGCGCGACCGCGGCGCGACCAAGATGGTGAAGGCCAAGACGATGGTCAGCGAGGAGATCGAGCTCGCCGACTACCTCGGCCGCCACGGCATCGAGGCGCTCGAGACCGACCTCGGCGAGTTCATCATCCAGATCGACCACGACCACCCCAGCCACATCGTCCGGCCGATCATCCACAAGAACCGCCGCGAGATCGCCACCAGCTTCGAGCGGGAGGGCCTCGGCGCCTACAACGACGACCCCGCCACGATCACCCGCCGCGCCCGCCACCACCTCCGCCACAAGTACCTCGCGGCCGACGTCGGCCTCACCGGTGCCAACTTCCTCTCCGCCGAGAGCGGCCGCATCGCCCTCGTCACGAACGAGGGCAACTCCCGCTTCAGCGTCGCCGCCACCCGCTGCCACATCGTGCTGGTCGGGATCGAGAAGATCGTCCCCCGCGACCGCGACCTCGGGCTCCTGCTCAACCTGCTCGGCCGCTCCGCCACCGCCCAGGACCTTACGGTCTACACGGAATTCATCTCCGGCCCCCGCGATCCCGCTCAGCCCGACGGGCCCGAGGAGATGCACGTCATCTTCGTCGACAACGGCCGGACCGAGGTGCTCGCCGGCGAATGCCGCGAGATCCTCCGCTGCATCCGCTGCGGCGCCTGCCTCAACGTCTGCCCCATCTACCGCCAGGCCAGCGGCCACGCCTACCGGAGCGTCTACCCCGGACCCGTTGGCGCCGTGCTCTCACCCCTCCTGCTCAAGGAGAACTTCCCCCAGAAGGCGGACCTGCCTAAAGCCTCATCGCTCTGTGGCGCGTGCCACGAGGTCTGCCCGGTCAACATCCCCATCCCCGACCTGCTCCTGCGGCTACGCGCCCGCGCCAAGGAGGAGAACGTGCCCTCCCCCGGTACGCCGCCGATGGGTCCCTGGGCGCTCCTCGCCTCCCAACCCACGGCGTGGCGCGCCGCCCTCGTCGCCGGCCGCGCCCTCAACGTCCTGCCCACCCGCCTGATCCCCGTCCCCGCCCTCCAGGCGTGGACCGCCTCGCGCGAGCTGCCCGGGTGGCGCGGCGGGGAATTCCGCCGCTGGCTCAAGGCCCGCCGCCGCCCCGCGCCCCCCGCCCGATGACCGACGACCGCGAGTCCATCCTCTCCCGCGTCCGGGGCGCCCTCGCCCCGCTGCACGAGCGCGCCCCGCTCCCGGCCTACGACTCGGAGATCGCGGTCCTGCGCAGCCTCCTCGCCGGCCGCGACCTCGCCGAGCTCCTCGCGGAGCGGATGCGCCGCGTGAACGGCCTGGCCCTCACCTCCCCCGCGGCGGTCGTCGCCCACCTGCGCGCCGGCGGCCACCGCCACGGCTACTGCGATCCCGCGCTCTGGCCAGAGCTGGCCCCGCATTTCGCCGACGGCTTCACCGTCGAGACCCGCTTCGACCGCACCCGGGTCGACGAGTACGCGTTCGGCATCACGCGCGCCGCGGGCGCCATCGCCGAATCGGGCACCATCATCCTCAAGGACCGCACCACCTCGAGCCGGCTCGGGGCCCTCGCCCCGTGGGTCCACATCGCGGTGGTTTCCCGGGCGGACATCTTCGGGGATGTCACGCAGGCCGTCGCCGCGCTCGGCGAGGACCGCAACGTGGTCTGGTGCACCGGCCCCTCCAAGACGGCCGACGTCGAGGGCATTCTGATCGAGGGCGTCCACGGCCCCGGGGAGCAGATCGCGCTGATCGTGCCGTAGCGGGGGCGCGTTGCGCCCGCTCCCTCCCGCCCCCGCCGTGGACCATCCGCGACGGGCAGCCCCACACCGGCGGGAGCGAAGCCGCTACCTCAGCTTGGCGGCGGCCCGTGCGGGCCGGATCGTCGGATCCGGTTGGCCGGCAAGGGCCTGCTTTTCCGCCCTGCCGCCCTGATTCTGGGGCGCCTCGGGGGCGAACGCGGCGGGGAACGACGCGGCCAGCCGCGCCTTCTCGCGCAGAATCTCCGGCGCGGACGAGGCGGCAAGGTTCCTCCACTGCAGCGGATCGGCCGCCATATCGTAGAATTCCTCGGTGCCGTCCCGGTAGCGGATGAAGTACCAGCGCTCGTCGCGCACCGCGGCATTCCCGAGGCCGGCGACGGTGATCGAGACGTGCGGCCACGCCTGCCGCGGATCCCGCAGCAACGGGACCAGGCTGCGGCCATCAATCCCGGGCTTGGCCGGCAGGCCGCAGGCCTCGACCAGCGTGGGGAACAGGTCGATCAGGTTGACGACGCGCGGGCAGTCCTGCTGCGCCTGCATCCCGGGCAGCCGGATGATCAGCGGCAGGCGGGTCGACTCCGCCCAGAGGGCGGCCTTCCGGAAACGCAGTTTCTCCCCGAGGTGCCAGCCATGGTCGCCCCAGATGACGACGATCGTGTTGTCACGCGCCGGGCTCCGCTCAAGCGCGGCCAGCACGTGCCCGATGCAGTCGTCCGCGTAGCTGATCGCCGCGAGATAGGCCTGCACGGCGGCCTGGTGCAGCCGAGGGTCCTGGCGGACCCAGGTGAAGTCGGCCGAGGGCTTGTTCTTCACCCGTCCCTGCGGGTCGACGATGTCGTCCAGATCATCGAGCCGGAATTCCGGCAACTGGATGGACTCGAGGGGATGGCGGTCGAAATACTCCTGCGGCACGTACCACGGCAGGTGCGGCTTGGAGATGCCGAGCGCCAGGAAGAAAGGCTTGCCCGGCGGCCGCGCCAGATGGGCGGCCGCCCAGTCGGCGGCCTTCCAGTCCTTGGAGTCCTCCTTGGGGCCGCGGGTGGGGCCCCAGGCGAACTCCGTGCCGTCCGCGTCGCCGTCCTTCAGATCCTCGCGTTTCACCGCCGGCCGCGGGATGGGTTGGCCGTCCCACAGATTCTGCCGGCGCGAGGTGAGGCGCGCGGGATCGGGCCGCGAGCCGGCCCCGCCCGCAGCATCCTCCCACTGATCAAAGGCCCAGTGGCCTTCGTCACCCGGATGCTTGTGGAAGATCTTGCCGTTGGAGAGCGTGTGGTAGCCGTGCCGTGAGAAATACTCCGGCAACGTCAGGTGGGCCTGCACCAGCTCGGAACCGCGCATATTGTGACCGTTGCCGTAGACCCCGCTGCGGTGCGGCATGAAGCCCGAGAGGAGAGCCGAGCGCGACGGCCCGCAGACCGGACCGGCGCACTGGGCCTGCTGGAATACGACGGCGCCACGGCGCGCGAAGCGGTCCAGATGGGGCGTGGCCGATTTTTTCTGCGGCGCGCCGCCGAAGGGGCCCACCCAGTCGTTCAGGTCATCGACGGCGATGAAGAGGACGTTGGGGGGGGCCTTGGGTTGCTCCGCGGCACGGAGCGGGGCGAGCGACAGGCCGAGCGCGAACCAGGCGAAAACGCGGGGAACCAGGGGCAGGGAAGTCATGGGATTGAGGGCGGCGGGGATTTTTCCAGGCCGGTGCGATTGATGAGACCGCCGAAGGGATTGTTGCCGAAGACGGGGGCGATGAGACCGCGGTCCCATTCGGCAGCGGCGGCGGCGAGGCGGGCCGCGATCTCCGGGCGGGCCGCGGCGAGGTCGCGGGTCTCACCCACGTCCTGCGCCAGGTCATAGAGCTGCGGCGCGTTCCGGTAGGTGCGGAGCCACTTCCAATTGCCCTCCCGCACCGCGAACGCCTCGCCGGCGTCCATCCGCCAGTGGAGCCGGGCGTGCGGCGCGGCGGGATTCCGGCCGCTGAGGAACGGCAGGAGATCGACGCCGTCGAGGGCGGCGGGCCCTGCGTCCCGCCGGCCCCCCGCGGCGGCGAGGGCGGTCGGGAAGATATCGAGCGAGATGACCGGCTGGGAATAAGTGCGGCCGGCCGGAAGGCGAGCGGGCCAGGCCACCACGAACGGGACGCGGATGCCGCCCTCGAACACGTCGCCCTTCTGGCCGCGCAACGGCTGGTTCACCGAGGCGTTCGCGTTGCGCTTGGTCATCGGCCCGCCGTTGTCGGACAGGAAGAAGATCAACGTGCGCTCGCGCTGGCCGACCGCCTCCAGGGTGTCGAGGATGCGGCCAACGGCCTCGTCCACCGTGGCGACCATCGCGGCGTAGGTGCGGCGGCGCTCGTCCGCGATCGCGGCGAAACGCGCGAGCTGGTCGGGACGGGCCTGCAGGGGCGTGTGCGGCGCGTTGAAGGAGACGTAGAGGAACCAGGGCTGCGGCTCCCGGGCGTAGCGGGAGACGGCGGCGACCGCCTCGACGCCCAGCCGCGTCGTGAGTTCCCCAGCCTCAGGCTCCGCGACGGAGTTGCGCAGCAGGGGCGCCGTGTGTTCGGCGTCGCCGGTGCTGGCGGCCTTCTTGCCCGCGCCCACCTCCACCTCGACGATGGAACCCGGGAAGTAGCGGTGCCCGCCGCCGAGAAAGCCGAAGAAGTCGTCGAAGCCGCGGCGGTTGGGATGAAACTGCGGCTGCGAGCCGAGGTGCCATTTGCCGATCACCCCGGTGCGATAGCCGGCGGAGCGCAGCGCGTCGCCGAGGGTGACCTCGGAAAGCGGCAGGCCGTGGTTGGCGGCGGTGGTGTCCCACTTGGGATTGTACTCGTACCCGAACCGCTGCTGGTAGCGGCCCGTCATGAAGCCGGCGCGGGAAGGACTGCAGACCGGATAGGAGACGTAGCCGTCGGAGCAGCGGATGCCGGAGGCGGCCAGCCGGTCGAGGTGGGGCGTGGGAATGTCGCGCCCGCCCTGGAAGCCCACGTCGTTGTAACCGAGATCATCGACGACGAGCAGCAGCACGTTGGGGCGCGGCTCGGCGGCACCGGCCGCCAACCAACCGAACAGGGCCAGCAGCAGGATCGAGTGGAAGCGGCGCATGGGAGGTCTTGGGTAAAGAGTCGGCGAGGGGGGCGCAGGGTCTCAGGGGCGGAGGAACAGTTCGCTGGTCACCACGGCTTCGATCAGCGAGCGGAGGCCGGGTTGGCGGTCGGGAAAGGCGGCGAGGATCCTTTCCACCCCGGGCTCATCGAGCACCCCGATGCGCCGCCCGCAGGCATAGGTCAGGAGGCGGTCCGCGAGCATCCGGGCGAAGATATCGCGCCGCTTGACCAAGACCTGCTTCAGGCCGGTCACATCGGAGAACTTGTCGCCGCCGGGCAGCTCTCCGGAGGCGTCGAGCGGCTTTTTCCCGTAACTCGTCCGCCAGGCGCCGACGGGATCGAAGTTTTCCAGCGCGAACCCGAGCGGATCGATCTTCTGGTGGCACCCGTAACAGTTGGGCGACTCGCGATGCTTGCTGACCAGCTCGCGGATGGACCTAGCCCCGCGCACATCGGGATCGATGGCCGGCACACTGTCGGGCGGCGGGGGCGGCGGCGTGCCGAGGATGTTTTCCAGTAGGAAGACCCCACGCACAACCGGGGAGGTCTCGATGCCGTTGGCCGACACCGTGAGCACCGACCCCATCCCGAGCAGGCCGCCCCGGCGCGAGTCGGGGAACACGACCCGGCGGAACTCGTGCGCGCGGGTCGGATCGCCGAGATCACCGACGCCGTAGTGCGTCGCGAGCGCCTGATTGAGGAAGCTGTGGTCGGCGTCGAGAAAGCCGACGATGCTGGCATCGCGGGCGATGAGATCGCGCATGAAGAGCCGGGTCTCTGTCTTGAACGCCTGCTCGAGGCCCTTGGCGTAATAGGGCTCGAAGTCCCTCCGGTCGGGCGGCATTGAGCCGAGGCTCCGGAGGTTCAGCCAACTGTCCAGGAAGCCCGCAACGAAGGAGTCCGCGCGCGGGCTGGCCAGCATCCGGCGCGTCTGCGCGACGAGGACCTCCGGCCGGGCCAGGGCACCGCTGGCCGCAAGCCGGAGCAATTCGCCGTCCGGCATCGTCGACCAGAGGAAGTAGGAGAGCCGGGAGGCGAGCGCGAAACCGCTAAGGCGAGGGCGGGCCGGCGGATCGCCGCCGGCGGGCACCGTATCTTGCGCGAG
>SYDD01000315.1 GCA_005786775.1 Opitutaceae bacterium | reverse complement strand
CGACGCCGAACTGGCCGATCAGGTTCGAGTTCTTCGCCCCGCCCTCACCGAGCGCCTGCAGGAAGGCCTTCGAGCCCGAATGCGCGATCGTCCCGAGGTTCTTGATCAGCTCGGCCCGTGACATCCCGATGCCGAAATCCTGGATCGTGATCTGCTTCGCCTTCTCGTCCGTGGTGACGTTGATCTCCAGCGGCAGCTGGTCGTCGTGCACGTTCTTCTCCGTCAGCTGGGTGTGGCGCAGCTTCTCCAGCGCGTCCGACGCGTTGGAGACCAGCTCCCGGACAAAGATCTCTTTCTCCGTGTACAGGGAGTGGATGACGATATCGAGCAGCTGCTTGATCTCGGCTTGGAACTCAAACTTCTCGGGCGTGGTGGTGGACATATCGGAAAGAGGGCCAGTTTAAGGCGGACAGGGAAAAATCAAGCGGCGTGGCGCCGCCCTCAGGGCCGGGCGGCCGGCAACCGCTCGACGCGTACCCGGCGTGCCGTTTCCGCCCCGACCTCGACCGCGGAAATCCGGAATTCGCCGACGTCGAGGATCTCCCCCCGCCGCAGCGGCCTGCCCCGGTGCCGCTCGGCCCAGCGGGCCACGGTTTCCCGCGGCTCCCATTCGAAAGCCCAGCCGGTCTCCGCCTGCAGTTCGCGCATCGTGAACCGTCCGCTCACCTCGATCGCCGCCTCCTCGCGCGCGAAGACCGGCCCGCGGCCAATATCCAGCTCGTCGCGAATGTCCCCCACGATTTCCTCCAGCACATCCTCCAGACTCACCAGGCCCACCGTCTTGAGGTCCGCATCCAGCACGATCGCCAGGTGCACCCGCGACTGCCGGAATAGCTCGATCATCGTGTGCACCGGCGTCTTCACCATGAAGGTCAGGGCCGGCCGCAGGAGGGGCTCAAAGGAGGTTTCCGGACCCAGCGCCTGCGCTTGCCACAGCCATTCGCGCACCAGCACCAGGCCTTGCACATCGTCGAGGCAGCCCCGGCAGACGGGGAAGCGGCTGAAACCCGCCGTCTGCGCTATACGAAGGTTCTCCTCCATCGGCCGGTCCAGCCAGAGCACGACCATCTGATCCCGAGGACGCATCACCTGTTGGGCGGTCACCGAGCGCAGTCGCAGGGAACTGACCATGATGCGGTTGATCAGGGCGTCGCCGGGATGGCTGTGTCGGGCTTGGCTGAAGACGTACTCCAGCTCCTCCGAACTAAAGCCGTGCTCGCCCTCGCTCGCCGGCTCTAGGCCCGCCCACCTCAGGATCCGGTTGGCGGCTCCGTTGAGCACCCAGATGAATGGAAAGAATGCCTTGTAGAACAACACGAGCGGCCCTGCCACCCGCAGCGAGACCGCCTTTGGCCGCTGGATCGCAAGGGATTTCGGGGTGAGCTCCCCCAGCACGATGTGCAGGAAGGTGATCACCGAGAACGCGACCGCGAAGGAGATGGATTTCACCGCCGCCGGATCGGTGATGCCCCAATGGCTCAATAGTGGCTCCAACCGCTCGCCGATTACGGGTTCCCCGATCCAGCCCAGCCCGAGACTGGTCAGGGTGATGCCCAGCTGGGTCGAGGATAGTACGGCATCCAGATGAGTGGTGGCGAACAGCGCCATTCGCACCCGCCAGCCCCCTTGCCGCGCGAGGGGGCGCAATTGGCTGGCGCGAATCTTCACCAACGCGAACTCGGCCGCGACAAAGAAGCCGTTGGCGGCCACTAGCCCCAGGACCAGCAGCACCTCGAGGATGATCTTCAGCGCTTCCACGTCCGTTGGAAGCAAGGGGACATGCCACGCATCCCGGACAAATTGGGCCGGGGGCCGCGAGGCTCAACCGCAATCGCTGCCCGGCTGCTAAGGAGCCGTCCGCCGCAGCGGCGTCAGGGTGACCGGCCCCAGCAACCCCGACGGCTGCAGCGGCCAGGCCGAGGCGTCGAACGGCTGGTAGTTGATGTTCACGAAGTTGATCTCCCGCATCACCTTCCATGACACCTGGCGGCGGTCGAGGTCGCGGATGCGGTTGGCGGCGAGGTTGGTCACCTCCAGCTCCAGCACGTTCCGCCCCGGCCGGACCATCCCGTCCAGCCGCAGCCGATAAGGCACACTCCAGGCGGTGCCCGCCAGCTGACCGTTGAGCGTCACCCGGGCGCTTTCGCGCACGTCCCCCAAGTCTAGGCGCCAGTCGGCCGCCGGCTGGGCCGGGGCCTCGAACTCGATTCGGTAACGGGCCGTGCCGGCGAACCGTTGCGCTGCTGCCCCTCCCAGTTCCGTCCATGAACGCAGGCTCGGGGCCCGCAGCGGCGCGGGCAGTTCCGGCCCGCCCGCCAGAAACTCCACCCGCCATTCGCCGTCTAGGGCCAAGGCGGGGCCCGCGTCCGCGACGACTGGCCAAGGCGCCACGGGCACGGCGGGCTCCGCGTCCAGCGCGCGGAGGATCACCGACTCCCCCGGGGCCAGTTGCAGCCAGACCTCGGTGCCGCCGGCCGCCGCACGCTGGGGCAACCGTCCCGTCCGGCCGTCCAGCGGGTCCATCCGCAGGCATCGCGCGAGGGTGCCTAGCTGGATCCAGCCGCGGTGCTCGCGGGCGCCTAGGTGCGCGATAAAGTAATCGCGGCCCTCGGGCGTCGCCCGGCGGATCCACGCCAGCCCGTCGCCCGCCCAGGCCTCGCGGCGCACCAGCGGCTCCAGTCGCGCCAGCACTTCCGGGGTCGGCTGGACGCCGGCCGCGGTGAGCTGGGCCAGGGCCTGCCGGAGGGCCAGCCGGCGCGCGCCCAGGCGGCCTTGCCCGGGCACATCCTCCGGCCACGCCTCGAAGATTACTTGGGCCCCTGCCTGCGCCAGCGCGGCGAGGCGTTGCAGCGTCGCCGGCGGCATCCGCCGGGCCGCCGGCACCACCAGCACCCGATAACCGCCGCCCGGGGTCACCAGCCGTCCCTGCTCCACCCGGGTCCTTTCCAGTTGCTGGTCCGAGATGTAATCGAAGGCGTAACCCAGGTCGAGCAACCCGCGCGCCAGCCGGCCCACCGGCTGGGCCGTGAGCCAGTCGACGTGATGGACGGTCAACATGCGCGCCAAGCCGTTTGCGTCCTCCCAGACATCGGCCGCGGGCCAGTACAGCAGGATCTCATTGTCGGGGCGGCCGCGCTGCAGGATCGACTGGACGCGGGTTACGTATGCGTTGAGGGCGCCGAAGTCCCGCCACCACGGGTTGCGCGGATGGAACTGGGTGGAGGCATAGAACAGCCAGCCGGGCCAAGGCGCGTCCTGCGGGGAATACACGCTTCCGTGGTAGAACACGTGGTTGATCCCGTCGGCGAGAATCCGGTCCACCTCAGGCTTCACGTAGGCGAGGGCCACCTTCCAGTGGTCCCGCAGCCAGGTCGCCGTCTCGCTCGAGGCGAGCGGCTTGCCCATCACGTGGGCGGCAGACGATGCCATCCGCACGACCAGCGGTTCGGGGAGGTCCTGGTCGTGGCGCACCTCAGCGGGATCCCGCCGGAGGCCCGGGATCGGGAACGGCGTCGAGCCAAAGACCTCCGTCTCCGGGATGTCCACGGCGCCATAGAGGTCGAGCAAGTTGGCGGGTGCGCCGTGGGATTGGTTGCGCACCTTGAAGCCTTGGCGGTGCGACCAGTCGATCCAACCCTGGAGGTACTCCAGGTGCAGGGCCGCGAGGGTGTCGCGGTAATCGGCCTTGATCCGGGCGAGGGTCTCCCGGTCGACCGTGGTGACGGTCGCGGGGTCGCGGGCGGTGAGGGCGGTGGCGTAGGTCTGGAGATCGTACCCGTGGCGGGCGCGAAAGACCTCCGGCAGGCGT
>SYDD01000314.1 GCA_005786775.1 Opitutaceae bacterium | reverse complement strand
CAACTGCTCACCACCCGCTACCTCGTCGATGCGTTCATCCCGATCAGCCTCCTGGTGCTGGTGAGCCTGCTGACCCGGCCGACAGATCCCGCGCGGGTGGCGCGGTTCTACGCGCGGATGAAGACGCCGGTGGCGAAGACCCTCGAGGACGACGCGCGCGAGGTGGAGCTCAGCTACGCCAACCCCACGCGCTTCGACCACCTGAAACTGTTCCCGGGATCCAACTGGGAATTCACGCGCTGGGACCGGACCGACGCCCTGGGCTTCATCGCCTGCTGCGCCCTCGTGGGCGTGGTGCTGCTGGTGTTCAAGGGTGCGCTGGTGCTGGGCAGCGGCTAAGCCGCGGCCGTCCCCTCACGCCGCGCCCGCCCCGCCCTTGCCAGGCGCCGCGCGCACGGGGGCGAGGGCCACGCCTTTCATCCGCACCCCCGCGAGCTTCCGCAGGACCAGCTCGGCGTGCTCCTCGGCCACATCCACCAGGGTGTGGCGCTGGTGCAGATCGATCGCGCCGACCACCGCGGCGGGCAGCCGCGTCACCCCCGCGATCTTGCCCACGACGTCCGCGGCCTGGACCAGCTGCTTGCGACCGACGTTGAGGAACAGGGTCGTCATTCCCGGCTCACGCCCGGTCCGCGCCGGGCGCTCCGCCGCCTCGGTCGCGGCCGCCGGCGGTTCGTCGCTGGGCTCGGGAGCGGCGGCCGCCTTGGGGGCCCGGGACAGCTTGGGCTCAGCGGCCGCCCGCTCGGACCCGACCGGGGCCGCGCCGCCGGAAGGACCCGGAACGCCCCGCGGCGGGGACGCCGGTTCCGGCACGGCACCCGCCCGCAGCAGGTGGATCAGGGCGGAACAGATGTCCGTGCTAGAATAGCCCTGATCGAGCAGCCGGTCGATCATCCGGTCGTGCGGTTTGAAGTCCCGGGCCTCCAGGGTGGCGCGGATCCGCTCGAAGAAGACGTTGGTCCGCGCCTCCTCCACCTCGTCCAGCGAGGGCACGCGGCCCCGGTGCAGGTCGAGCCGCGCGGCGCGCATCATCGCCTGCAGCCGGTAGATCTCGCGGCCGCTAACGAACGTGAAGGCGCACCCCTTCCGGCCGGCCCGGCCGGTGCGACCAATCCGGTGCGTGTAGTCCTCCGCGTCGTTGGGCAGGTCGAAGTTGAACACCACCTCGAGCTCGTCCACGTCGAGCCCCCGTGCCGCCACGTCCGTCGCGATTAGGAACTCAAACTTCCGCTCGCGGAAGCGCCCCATCACCCGGTCGCGCTGCGCCTGGCTGAGGTCCCCGTGGAGCCGGTCCACCGCGTAACCCCGCGCGTGCAGGTGCTCGTCGAGATCGTCGACCATCACCTTGGTGCCGCAGAAGATGATCCCGAAGCGGAAGTCGTGGACGTCGATGAGGCGGGTGAGGGCCTCCAGTTTCGAGCGCCGGTCGACCTCGACGTAGGTCTGTTCCACCTGGGGTGCCTCCCGGGCGACGGCGTCGATGCGCAACCACGCTGGATCTCGGCTGAAGCGCTGGATAAGGTCCTGGATCGGCCGCGGCATCGTCGCCGAGAAGCACAGCATCTGGCGGGTGGCGGGCGCGGCGGCCAGGATCCGCTCGATGTCGTCGCGGAAGCCCATGTCGAGCATCCGGTCGGTCTCGTCGAGCACCACCATCCGGAGGGCGTCGAAACGGAGGGTGCCACGAGCGAGGTGGTCGAGGACACGCCCGGGCGTTCCGATCACGATCTGGGCTCCGGCCTCCAGGGCCCGGAATTGCCGGTCGTAACTTTGCCCGCCGTAGATCGGGACCTCGCGGATTCCCCGGCGGAAGAACGCCAGCCGGCCCGTCTCCTCGGCCACCTGCACCGCCAGTTCCCGCGTCGGGCACAGGATCAGGGCCTGGACCGCCTTTTGGTGAGCGTCGACCCGCTCGATGACCGGGATGGCGAAGGCGGCAGTCTTGCCCGAGCCCGTGGCGGACTGGCCCACCAGGTCGCGACCCGCGAGGGCGACGGGGATCACCGCGGTTTGGATGGGCGAGGCCTCCTCGAAGCCAAGCTTGGCGACCGCGCGGAGGATCTCGGGCGAGAGGCCGAGCTGTTCAAAGGGACGACGTTCCATGCCGCAGCCTGCGGACAGCGGCGGCGGAAGGATAGCCAAATGATGCGCCCGGGCCCGGCGCGCCGGATCAGAGCTCCGCGATCCGCACGTTGCGGTACTCGCCCTTCATCTCGACCTTGCCGTGGATCTGGATGCCGAGGGGCGCGGCGCCGGCGAACTTCGGGTCCGTGTACTCGGAGGCCTTCTGGCCGTTGATCCAGCAGGTGAAGGTGTCGCCTTTGGCCTGGATGCGGATCGTGTTCCAGTCGCCCTCGGGCTTGAGCAGCCGCTTGGCGTCCTTGGCCTGTCCCGCTTCGGGGTAAGCCGGTTTGCCGCCGGTGTAGAACGAGCCGGTCATATCCACCCGCAGGCTGCCCGAGACGCCAAGCTGCAGCTGGAGCTTCGGCTTGCGCATCTCGATGCCGGTGTCGACTCCGCGCGGGGTGGTCGCTTTCCAACGGACATCGAACTCGAGGACGAAGTCCTTGTACTCCTTCTGGGTCCAGAGGTAGTGGCCGGTCTGGGCCTTGTTGTTCTCGCCGACGAGCACGCCATTCTCCACGCGCCAGAACTCCGCGGCGCCCTCGGACTTGAAGTTGGTCAGGTCGCGGCCGTTGAAGAGCGGCTGGAAGCGCGGTTCCGCGGCGGCGGCGACGGAAGCGGCGGTGAGAAACAGGGCAAAGCCGAGGCGGACGAGGTTGGGCTGCATCGGGAAGAGCGAAGCGGTCCCGGCGCCCGGGGGAAACACCAAAGTGGCGCGATCGCGGAGGCCTCAGAGCTGGATCGGGAGGCCGACCTCGATGATCTGCATCGGCGGCAACTGGTAATAATCCCGGGCCTGCCGCGCGTTCCGGCTCAGGAAACCGTAGAAGTGCTTCTGCCATTCCCACATCCGCGAATCGCCGCCCGCGATGATCATCTCGCGATTGAAGTAATAGGTTGCCTCGTTCGGCCGTAGTGGCACCCCCCGATCCCGGATCCCGCCGATCAGGGCGGCCACATCCGGCGACTCCATATAGCCATACCGCGCCACGGCGCGCCAGATGCCCTCGCCGATGGCGCGCACCTCGAGCCGCTCCGCCTCGGGCACGAACGGCACCTCCTCGGTGAGGATGCTCAGCAGCACCACCGTCTCGTGCAGCACCTTGTTGGCCTTGACGTGATGGAGGAGAACCAGGGGCGTGCCCGTCGGGTT
>SYDD01000313.1 GCA_005786775.1 Opitutaceae bacterium | reverse complement strand
GGCCGCGGCGGGCACCGCGACGGGCACGGGCACCGGGACCGGGACCGGCGCGAGGGCGGGCGCGGGGGCCGGGGCGGCGGCGCCGCCGGTGTCGAGGATCAGGGGCAGCCCCTGGGTGCCCGCGCCGCCGACCACGACCACCTTGGCGTTGGTGGACTCGGCGAGCTTGAGCGTGGCCTCGATGCCGCGGTAGCGCAGCAGGTCGGAGGTCAGGGTGGGGGCGACGGTCCGGTTGAATTTCTCCACGCCGCCGGCCTCGATCACCTTGCGCTCGGCCTCCAGGCGCTCGCGCGCGATCCGGAACTCCATCGCGAGGGAGCCCTGCTGCTCGACCAGCTTCGACTCGATCGACTTCTGCAGGGCCGGGGGCAGCTTGATCTCCTTCACCAGCAGGTCGTCCAGCACCAGGTAGCGGTCGCCGATCTGTGTCACCGCCGACAGCAGGGTCTGCTCGATGAGCGTGCGTTTGGTGGTGTACATCTCCTCCGGGGAAAACTCCCCGAAGGTCATGCGGACGAGGGCCTGGATCTCGGGCAGGACGATCTTCTCCAAGTACTCTGGGCCGACCTCCTGGTGCAGCACGCCGAGCAGCTCGATTTTCGGGCGGTAGCGCACCGAGAGGGTCACGCCCACCTCGAGGCCGTCGCGACTGATTACGCTGAAGGCATGGGAAACCTGGTGCAGCCGGACGTCGTAGATGGTAAGGGTGTCCCAGGGGAAGAGCAGTTGCAGGCCCTCGTCGCGGACCTCGTCGGTCTGCGTGCCGCCGAGGAAGTGCCGGAACACGACGCCCGCGTGGCCGGCGGGGATGACGTAGAAGATGGAGCGGCTGAGCGCGAGGATCAGGACGACGCAGGCGAAGCCGCCGAGCCACAGGTAGTAGCGGCGCGCGTGGTACCACCGGTGCAGCCGGACGCGCCAGGCGGCGGGCGGGCGGGCCCCGGAGGGCGACGGGGCGGGGAGCGGGGCGTCTTCCATGGGTTCAGCGGTTTTGGGCGGCCTTCAGCTTGGCGAAGACCTCGGTTTCGAGGCGGTTCTCCGCATCCTCGGACTGCACGACCCAGGCCTCCGGGAGGCGGGCCGCGAGGGGCCCGAAGCGGATGAGGGGCAGCAGGTAGCCGCGGCTGGCCGAGACGGTGCTGCCCGCCAGCGCTTGGTTGGCCACGGCGGCCGCGATGTTCGGGTGCAGCAGGTAGTTGATGAAGTCCTCCGCCAGTTCGCGCCGCTCCGGGCTCGCGGAGGCGGGCACGCTGGCGGACTCGATCCGGATCCAGGTCGTCTCGTCCGGGGAGACGAACCCGACGCTCGGATTGCGCTGGATCGCCGCGATGGCCTCGTTGGAGAGCATCATCGCCAGGGTCACCTGCTCGCGGATCATCGCGTCGACGATTTCCCCCTCCGACAGGATCAGCGGACTGATCTCCTCCGCGATCCGTCCGATGTAATCCGCGGCCGCCCGCAGGGCCAACGGGTCCGTCGCGTTCAGCCCGTAGCCGAGGTTGACGAGGGCCGCGCCGAAAATGCGGTGAATGGAGTCGGGTAAGGCGACGGCGACCGAGGGCTCGGCGCTGTCGGCGGGGCGGGATCCCCTGCCGGACGCCTCCTCCAGCAGACGGTTGGCCTCGGCCGCCGACTCGATCGGGTAGCCGTAGTACGCGATGCCGATGATGTCCCCGCCTTCGCCCCGGAGGGGCTCGTAGGCGGTGAGGTGCGTGCGCCCGAGGATGTCCGCGATGCCGTAGTAGGCCTCGCCGCGGCGGATGGCGGCCATCGCCGGGCCGACGGGGTCGAGGACCGTGCCGATGGCCCGCCGCCCCTCGCGGTCGCGCACACTGGTGGAGAGGCGGACATAGGTGTCGCCCGCGCGCGTGAAGAAGGTGGCGTTGCCCCCGGTGGTCGCGGAGACGGTGTCGACCAGCCGGTGATCGTTCAGCGGGCGGTGGCGGCCGAAGCGGATTTCCGGGGCCTCGCGTCCGCCTAGGTCGACCGGGGCGTGCACGGTGGGCGGGCCCTCGGCGAGGGCGAGCTCGCGCAGCTGGCGCACGGAGGCCTGGACGCGCTCCAAGGCCCCGCTGCGGGTGGCGCGCCCCTCCGTGCCGCTGGACGCCCGGAACAGGAGCTTGGGCTCGAAGATCGCGGACCAGCGGCTCGGCGGGGTGGGGAGCAGGCGCCGGTTGTAGGCGATGCCGAAGGTGGACCAGACGAGCGGGGCGGTGAAGCGTTCGTCCGGATCATAGACGAGGCCGCGGAAGTCCCGATCGATGTTGGCCAGGTTGGGGATCCGCGCGGCATTGAGGGGCGCGAGCAGGTTCAGCCGCGCGAGGCGCTGGGCGCCATAGCCGGGAACAAAGATCAGGTCCGCCTTCTCCCCGGCCTGCAGCCGCCGGGTGAGGTCATCGGTGGTCTTATAGAAATCCACTTCGACCAGCACCCGGGTCGCCTCCTGGTAGCGGCGGATGAGCGCCGGGGAAAGGAGGTCCTGGCGGGTGAGCACCCGAAGCAGCTCGGGCTGCTTGCGCTTCCGGTACGTTTCCACCACCGACCGGGTCCGCTCCGTCGGCCCCTCGATCTTGTAATTGGCGAGGAAGCCCGAGCCGGCGTCGACATCCGGCGGCATCGGGTTCTCCACCTTCCGGCAGCCGGCCGTCGCCAGCAGGGCGAGGCCGGCGGCGAGGAGGAGCAGGGCGATTCCGCGCGGACGCATCTCCCGGGAGGGGTGACCGGGATTCACCGGGGGTTCAAGAGCAGATTCCCGTCCGGCCCCGGCTTGCCCCCCGTCCGGCCCCCTGCCATCCCCCCCGGATGAACCTCCTGCCCGCCACCGCCGCTGCGGCCCTGCCGCTCGCGCGTGCGGACGGCCGGGCGTTCGCCGGGCTGGCTCTCACGGCCGCCCCCGCCGCCACCCTGGGCGCCGCCGTCGCGCACTTCCTCCACCCGGAGGAACGCGCCGCCTGGGCTGCCGCCGGGGTCGAGAAACGACGGGACGACTACCTCCGGGGGCGCTACGCGGCGAAACTCGCGCTCGGGCACGCGGGCCTGCCCGGCCCGGCCGCGGCCCGCGCGATCCTGCCCGGGGTCTTCGGCCAGCCGGTGGTCCGCGGCGGGGGCGGCTGGCAGGTGAGCCTCGCCCACTCCGGCGGGCGGGCCGCCGCGGTCGCCTTCCCGGAGGCGCACCCGCTCGGGATCGACCTGGAGGCCTGCGACTCCGGCCACGCGGCCACCCTCGCCCGTGAACTGTCCCCGGCGGAGGCCGGCTGGGTGGCGGCGGCCGGGCTGGAACCGGTGGTCGCGTTGACGGCCCTGTGGGCGGCGCGCGAGGCCTTGAGCAAGATCCTCCGCACCGGGCTGATGACTTCGTTCGCGCACTTCCGCGTCGCGCCGCCCGAGGCTGTCCCGGGCGGCTGGCGCGCCGAGTACGTGGAGTTCCCGCAGTACCAGGCCGCGCTGCTGCCGCGCCCCGGATTCGTCCTCGCGCTCGCGCTGCCGCGTAGGACGACCTTGCCTTGGCCGGAGCTGTCCGCGACGGTGGCCGGGTTTTGAGCGCCGCCGCCACGCCCGCCCTCGCGCCGCCCGGCCTTGCCGGCGGCACGCTCGGCTGCCCGGATTTCCGCCGGCGCCGTGGGCTCCGTTACGCGTACTACGCCGGGGCGATGTACAAGGGGATCGCCTCCCGCGCGCTGGTGGTGCGGATGGGCCGCGCCGGGCTGCTGGGCTTCCTCGGCACCGGCGGCCTGCGGCCGGAGGAGATCGCGGCCGACCTGCGCGGCATCGCGGCTGACCTCGGCGGCCAGGGCACCTACGGGGCCAACTTCCTCGCCAGCCCGCTTGACCCCGCCGCCGAGCGCGCCGCGGCCGAGCTGCTCGTGGCGCTGGAGGTCCCGCACGTGGAGGCCGCCGCCTTCACCACGGTGACTCCCGACCTCGCCTGGCTCCGCGCGCGCGGCCTGCGCGCCGGGCCCGCCGGCGGGATCCTCCGTCCCCGGCAGATCGTCGCCAAGCTTTCCCGCCCCGAGGTCGCCGCCCTGTTCCTCGCGCCGGCGCCCGCACCCCTGCTGGAACGGCTCGTCGCCGCCGGCCGCCTCACCCCCGACGAGGCCCGTCTCGCCGCCGCGCTGCCCCTCGCTGATGACCTGTGCGTCGAGGCGGACTCCGGCGGCCACACCGACCGCGGCGTCCTCGGCGTCCTCCTGCCCTTCATCCGCCGCCAGCGCGACGAGGCCCGGCGCACCCGCGGCTGGACCACGCCCATCGGGGTCGGCGCGGCCGGGGGACTCGGCACCCCCGAGGCCGTCGCCGCCGCCTTCACCCTTGGGGCCGACTTCGTCGTCACCGGTTCCGTCAACCAGTGCACCGCCGAGGCGGGCACCAGCGACCTCGCGAAGGACCTGCTGCAGACGGCGGAGCCGCAGGACACCGACCTCGTGCCCGCCGGGGACATGTTCGAGCTGGGGGCCAAGGTGCAGGTCTTCAAGCGGGGGCTGCTGTTCCCGGGGCGGGCGAAGAAGCTGTATGAGCTCTACCGCCAGCTCGACTCGCTGGACCAGCTGGACGCGCGCACGCGCGAGCAGCTGGAGTCCCGCGTGTTCGGGCGCCCGCTGGCGGCGGTCTACGAGGAGACGCGCGCGTACTACCTGACGCGGCGGCCGGAGGTGATCGCGCGGGCCGAGCAGGACCCGAAGCACCGGATGGCCCTGGTGTTCCGCTGGTACTTCGTGCACTCGAGCCGCCTGGCGCGCCGCGGGGACCCGGCCGGCCGGGCGGACTTCCAGATCCACTGCGGCCCGGCCCTCGGTGCCTTCAACCAACTCGTGCGCGGGACGCCGCGGGAGGACTGGCGGCACCGGCACGTCGACGAGATCGCCGGGCTGCTGATGGAGGGAGCCGCGGCGGTCCTGCGGGAGCGGTGGGCGGCGCTGGCCGCGGGATGATTTCCATGGATCCGGAAACCGAACGTATCTTCGAGGTGGTGAAGGCCAACGTGGTCAAGGTGCTGACGGGCATCGACCCGGCCACGGTGACGCTGGAGCGCAGCCTGACGGAGCTCGGGGCCAACTCGGTCGACCGGGTGGAGGTCGTGCTCTACTCCGTGGAGGACCTCGGCCTCGATGTCCCGCGGGCCGAGCTGCACGGCGCGCGCAATTTGGCCGACCTGGTGGCCGTGCTCCGGCGCCACGCGGGCCGCTGACCGTGGATCCCGCCCCGCCAGCGCCGTTCCCGCGGGTGGTGATCTCCGGCCGCGGTTTCGTCGGCGGTGCGGGGACCGGCTATCCCGCCCTCGCGGCGGCCCTGCGCGCGGACCGCAGCGCGATCCGCGTCGTCGCCGGTGGGCCCCGGGTGCCCGCGCTGGGCGCCCCGGCGGACTTCGCGGCTGAGCCGTG
>SYDD01000312.1 GCA_005786775.1 Opitutaceae bacterium | reverse complement strand
GCCGCGGCGCGGCACGTGCTGGAACTACCCCCCGGTCCGACCCTCGACTACATCGCCGGCCAGTTCGTCGTCCACTTGGCGGCGCGCCCCCGGGAGGCGATCGCGTGGGCGGAGTCGCTGAGCCCGTCCGCGCGCGACGCCGCGTTTGTCACCCTCGCCTCCGCGTGGGCCCAGACGGCACCTGCCGAGGCGGTGGCGTGGGCGACGGAACTGCCCGGGGAACCCACCCGGACGAATGCCCTCGCGGCGGCCCACGCGGTCTGGCGCGCCCTGGACCCGGCGGCCGCGCGCCAGTGGCTGGAAGCCGCGCGCCTGGCGCCGGCGACGCGTTCGCGCATCCTGGCGCCGCGCTGAGCCATGGCGGAACGCATCCTTGTGGCGCTTTCGGGCGGCGTGGACAGCGCCGTCGCCGCCCTGCTGCTCCGGCGAGCAGGGTACGAGGTGGCGGGCGCGTACATGAAGAACTGGATCAACGAGGAGGGGATCATCGGCCATTGCCCGTGGGAACAGGACATCGCGGACGCGCGCGCGGTGGCCGCCCACCTCGGGATCGGCTTCGAGGTAGTGAACCTGATGCGCGAATACCGGTCGCGCGTCGTGGAGTACCTGTTGTCCGGGTACGAGCGGGGGTTCACCCCGAACCCGGACGTGATGTGCAACCGGGAGGTGAAGTTCGGCGTGTTCCGCGACTGGGCGCGCGCCCAGGGATTCTCCGCCGTGGCCACCGGGCACTACGCGCGCCGGGAGGAGCGGCCCGGCGGCCCCATGCTGCTCGAGGGCGTCGACCCGGGCAAGGACCAGACCTACTTCCTCGCCCTGCTGCAGCCGGGGCAGTTGGCGGACGCGCGGTTTCCCGTGGGCCACCTGACCAAGCCGGAGCTCCGCCGCGTCGCCCGGGACGCGGGCCTGCCGAACGCGGACAAACGGGACAGCCAAGGCATCTGTTTCATCGGGCAGGTGCGGATGGCCGATTTCCTCCGCGCCCACGTGCCCGACGCGCCGGGCCCGATCGTCCGCGCCGCGGATGGCCGCGAGGTGGGCCGGCATCGGGGACTCCATTACTACACGCTGGGCCAGCGGCGCGGCATCGGCGTGCCGTCCAACACCGACCACCGCGCCTACGTCGTGGTCGGCAAACGGGCGGCGGACCGGGCCCTGCTGGTGGCGTTTGACGAGCCCGCGGCTCCCGGGCTGTTCCACCGCACGGCCAGGATCGAGGCGCTCAGTTGGCTCGCCGAGCCGGTGCGGGTCGCCGGCCCGCTCGAGGGCCGGGTGCGGCACCGGGATCCGCGCGTGCCACTCGAATTTGATCCCCAGGGCGACGGCACCGCCGAGGTGCGCTTCGCCCAGCCGCAACGCGGGCTCGCGCCGGGCCAGGTGCTCGCCCTGTACGACGGGGAGCGGCTGCTCGGCGGCGGCATCTTCGCCTGACCTGCCGCTGGAGCGCATTCGAGATTGCCGCCGGCGGCGCGCACGGGGCACGCTCCGGGCTCGGCCATGGCCACCCCGCCCCGCATCGCCGCCGCGTTCCTCGCGGCCTCCTTGCTCAGCCTGCTTCGGGCTGCTCCCGCGGGCGCCGTCGAGTTCAACCGCGACATCCGGCCGCTGCTCGCGGAACACTGCTTCGCCTGCCACGGCCCGGACGCCGCCAACCGCAAGGGCAAGCTGCGGTTGGATGTGCGGGAGGAGGCGATCGCCCGCGGCGCCCTGAACCCGGGCCGGCCCGAGGCCAGCGAACTGCTGCTTCGCCTTGCCTCGCCCCACGCCGATGAGGTGATGCCGCCGCCGGAGACCAACAAGCCCGTCGCCCCGGCCGCGCGCGCCCTGCTCGAGCGCTGGATCCGCGAAGGCGCCCCCTACCAACGTCATTGGGCCTACGAGCGGCCCGAGCGCGCCCTGATCCCCCCGGGCGAGAACGGGATCGACCACCTGCTCAACCGGCGGCTGGCCGCGGAGGGGACGAAGCCCGCGCCGGAGGCGGACCGCCGCACCCTGATCCGGCGCCTCCACGCCGACCTCACCGGCCTGCCACCCTCCCCTGCCGAGGTCGCAGCCTTCCTAGCCGATCCCGCCCCGGACGCCTACGCCGCCCTCGTCGAGCGCCTGCTCGCCGGCCCCCACCACGGGGAACGCCTCGCCCTCGGCTGGCTCGACGCGGTGCGCTACGCCGACACGATCGGCTACCACAGCGACAACCCGCGCAATGTCTGGCCGTACCGCGACTGGGTGGTCCGCAGCTTCCACCGTAACCAGCGGTTCGATCGCTTCACGCTCGAGCAGATCGCTGGGGACCTGTTGCCGGACGCGAGCGACGAGACGCGCGTCGCCTCCGGGTTCAACCGCCTGCTGCTCTCGACCGAAGAGGGTGGCGCCCAGCCCAAGGACTACGAATCCCGGATGCTGGCGGACCGCGTGCGGGCGATCGGCACGGCCTGGCTCGGCCAGACCACCGGCTGTGCCCAGTGCCACGACCATAAATTCGACCCATGGACGATGAAGGACTTCTACGCGTTGGGCGCCTTCTTCGCGGATGTCCGGGAGCCCGCGATCGGCCGCCGTGAGGAAGGGATGCTGGTGCTCGATCCGGAGCAGCGGACCCGGCTTGCCGCGCTGCAGGCGCAGGAGGCCGCCGCGCGCGCCGCCTACGAACGGCTCCTGCCCGCCATCGACGCGGCCCAGCCCGCCTGGGAAGCCGCCGCCCGCACGGAACCAGCGCCCGCCACCGCCAACTCGGCCGTGGAGCGCACGCAACGCCAGGTCCGCGCCGCGCTGGCCAAGGCCCCCGCCCAGCGCAACGAGCGCGAGCGAACGCTCGTGCGCGACAGCCACCGGAACCTGTCCGGGCTCGGCGCCCCGGAGCGTGCCGCCCTCGCCGCCGCCACCGCCACCCGGCAGGCGTACCACGACTCGCTGCCCAAGAGCCTCGTCACGGTGTCCGAACGTCCCGCCCGCGTGGTCCGGGTGCAGCCCCGCGGCAACTGGATGGACGAGTCAGGCGAGATTGTGACCCCGGCGCTGCCGGGTTTCCTGCCCGCGCCCGACTTCGGAGGGCGTGTGCCGGACCGCCTCGACCTCGCCCGCTGGCTGGTGTCGGCCGAGAACCCGCTCACCGCGCGCGCCGTCGTCAACCGCCTGTGGGCGCAGTTCTTCGGCCTGGCACTCAGCCGCCATCCGGAGGATTTGGGCAGCCAGGGCGAGTTGCCGCCGCAGCAGGCGCTGCTCGACTGGCTCGCCGCGGAGTTCATGGCCAGCGGCTGGGACACCCGGCACGTGATCCGCACCATTACGCTGAGCCGCGCGTACCGCCGCTCCTCGGTGGCGGAACCCGCGGCCTTGGCTGCGGATCCCGAGAACCGTTCGCTGGCCCGCCAGGGGGCCTTCCGGCTCGAGGCGGAGCTGATCCGGGACCGCGCCTTGGCCGCGGGCGGGCTGCTGTCGCTCCGCGTCGGCGGACCGCCGGTCAGGCCGTACCAGCCCGCCGGCTATTGGGCCAACCTCAACTTCCCGCCCCGGGACTACACGCCCGACGCGGGCGAGGCGCAGTACCGGCGCGGGCTGTATGTCTGGTGGCAGCGCACCTTCCTGCACCCCAGCCTGCTCGCCTTCGACGCGCCCTCGCGCGAGGAATGCGTGGCCACGCGGAGCCGTTCCAACGTGCCTCAGCAGGCGCTCGTGCTCCTCAACGACCCGACCTACGTCGAGGCGGCGCGCGGCCTCGCCTTGCGCGTGCTCGACGGACCGGCGGGAACCACCGCGCGGATCGGCCACGCGTGGCAACTGGCGCTGCAGCGCGCGCCAGCCCCCGCGGAGCAGGCCGAGGCGGAACGCCTGCTGGCGCGTCACACGGAGGATTACCGCCGGGACCCCGCGGCCGCGCGGGCCCTGCTCGCGACGGGCCAGCTCCCGCCGCCAGCCGCCGCGGACCCGGCGGAACTGGCGGCGTGGACGCACCTCGCGCGCGTCCTGCTCAACCTGCACGAGTTCATCACCCGCTCCTGACCCGATGCCCTCCTTGAACCACGCCGAGCTCACCCGGCGCACCTTCCTCGGCCGATCCGCTCAGGGCGTGGGCGGCGTGGCCCTGGCCTCGCTGCTCCACGGAAACTCCCTGCGCGCCGCGCCGGCCCGCGGCGCCGCGCACCCGCTGCCCCTGCCCCAGCGCGTCCGCCGCGTCATCTGGCTCACGATGGCGGGCGGCCCCTCGCAGTTGGAGACCTTCGACCCGAAGCCGCGCCTGGCAGCGATGCACGGCGAGCCGATGCCCGAGAGCTTCACCCGGGGCCAGCAACTTGCCCAGTTGCAGGGGCAGAAGCTGTTCTGCCACGCGCCGCAGTTCCCCTTCGAGCGCTTTGGCCGCAACGGGACCGAGATCTGCTCCCTCTTCCCCCATCTTGGCTCGATCGTGGACGAGATCTGCCTCGTGCGGTCGATGACCACCGACGCGATCAATCACGACCCGGCACATATGTTCATGAACACCGGTTCCCAGATCGCCGGTCGGCCGAGCATGGGCGCGTGGGTCAACTACGGGCTCGGCAGCGAGGCGGAGGACCTGCCCGGGTTCGTGGTGATGATCTCGACCGGTCCGGGACGGTCACCGCAGCCGGTGGCCTCGCGCCAGTGGAGCAGCGGCTTCCTCCCCGGACGCTTCCAGGGCGTGCAGTTCCACGGCGGCGCGGACCCGGTGCACTACCTCGCCAACCCGCCCGGCGTGGACCGCGCGCGGCAGGCCGCGGACGTCGGCGCGATCAACGCCTTCAACCGCCTGCACGGCGCGCGAGTGCCCGATCCCGAGCTGGCGACCCGCATCGCGCAATACGAGCTGGCGTTCCGCTTGCAGGCCAGCGTGCCCGACCTGCTCGACCTGCGCGGCGAGGACGCGCGGACCCTTGACCTTTACGGCTGCACCCCGGGGGACGGGTCCTTCGCCTCCAACTGCCTGCTCGCCCGCCGGCTGGCGGAACGCGGCGTGCGCTTCATCCAGCTCTACCACCGCGACTGGGACCACCACAGCCAGCTGCGCGAGGAACTGCCGCTGCGGGCCCGGGAGACCGACCAGGCCTCCGCGGCGCTCGTGCGCGATCTCAAGCGGCGCGGAATGCTGGACGACACGCTGGTCGTCTGGACGGGCGAGTTCGGCCGCACCCCGATGGCACAGGGCAACAAGGGCACCACCGGCCGCGACCATCACAACCGGGCGATGTCGATGTGGCTCGCCGGCGGCGGGATCCGTCCCGGCCTCGTCCACGGCGCGACCGACGAGCTGGGCTACGCGGCGGTCGATAAAGTCTGCACCGTGCATGACCTGCATGCCACGATGCTACACCTGCTCGGCATCCGGCACGAGACCTTCAGCGTCCGTTTCCAGGGCCTCGACGCGCGCCTCACGGGGGTCGAGCCCGCGCGGGTCCTCCACGACCTGCTGACCTGAGCGCCACCCGCCGTCACGCCTCGGCAGCGGCCCGCATCGCCGCCCAGACCGCCCGCACGTCCTCCGGACCAGTCTCCAAGCCGCCGAGCGACACGCGCGCCATCCAGCGTCCCCCAAGCAGCGCCGGGGTGAGGAACGCGGCACCCGACGCGTTGACCCGCTCGACCCAGGCGAGGGTGTGCGCCTCCAGGGCGTCGCCGGCCAGCCCCGGCGGCTCGTGGCGGACACAGACCGTCTGCAGCGGCACCGGGGCCACCAACCGCCAGCCCGCCCCGCGGGCCGCCGCCACCTCCGCGACGAGCGACTGCGCAAGCGCAAGGTCGCGCCGGAGCCGGCGCGCGAGGCCCTCGACCCCCTGCTCGCGCAACAGGAACCAGAGCTTCAACGCCCGGAACCGGCGGCCGAGCGGGATGCCCCAGTCGCGCAGGTTCCGGACCTCGCCGTCGACCGCCGTGCGCAGGTAGCTCGGGCTCGTGCTCATCACGCGCACCAGCAGCGCGGGGTCGCGGACAAAATAAACGGAGCAGTCGAAGACGGCGCCGAGCCACTTGTGCGCGTTCACCACCACGGAGTCCGCGCCTTCCACCCCCCGCCACATCCAGCGGCATTCGGGAAGGATCATCGCCGCCCCGGCCATCGCCGCGTCGACGTGGAGCCAGGCTCCCTCCCGGGCGCAAAGGGCCGCGATTCCGGCCACCGGATCAAGGGCGGTCGTCGCGGTGGTTCCCGTGGTCGCCACGACGGCGCAGGGGATCCGGCCCGCCGCGCGATCGCGGGCGATCTCCGCCGCGAGGGCGTCGGCGCGGAGGGCGTGGTCCGCGTCAACCGCGATGGCGCGCAGGTGGTCGCGCCCGAAACCCGCGAGGAGCGCGGCCTTCACCACGGAGCTGTGCGCCTGTTCGGAGTGGTACACGACCAGCGGTGGGGCCCCGTTTTGCCACCCCGGCCCCTCGGCCGGGAAGCGCCCGGCCCGCTCCCGCGCGCAGAGCAGGGCCACGAGGGAGCAGGTCGAGGCGGTGTCCTGGAGCACGCCGCTCCAGCCCACGGGCAAGCCCAGCATCTGCCGCAACCAGTCCGTCACGACCTCCTCGAGCTCAGTAAGGGCCGGGCTCGATTGCCATGAGAGCCCGATTACCCCGAAACCGCTGCTCGCGAGGTCGCCCAGCACCGAGGAGAGCTCCGCGTTGGCGGGGAAATACCCGCAGAAGCGCGGGTGCTGCCAGTGGGTGAGTCCCGGCACGATCAGCTCGTCGAGGTCGCGCCAGAGCGCCTCAAAAGACTCGGGCGAAGCGGGTGGCGACGCGGGCAGACGGGCGCGTAGCTCACCCGGCGCCATGGCGCTGCGGACGGGCCGGGCAACCAGCGTCTCGCGGTAGGCAGCAATGCGTTCGATCAGCTCGTGCCCCCGCCGCCGAAACTCCTCGGGTGTCATCTCCCCCCGGCCCCGAGGGCGATTTCCCGGAACGCGGGCTCCTGCACCAACTGGTCCACGCCCCCGGACTCACTGAAGGCCCGGACTCGCGGGTGGGATGCGAACCGGCGCGGCAGTTCGGCGGCGAGCGAACGCGCCTCCGGGATCCGGCCCAGCAGGGCGAGCGTGCGGATCTGTTCCAAAGTCGGCCCGGGGTCGCTCTTCGCGGCGGCGGCGTCCCCCGCCTGCTCAAAGCAGCGCAGCGCCTTCAGGTAAGCCTCGCGGGCTTCCGTCTTCCGGCCCGCGCGGATCCGGGCGGAACCGAGGCTCAACCAGAGATCGGCGCGGCCGGGGTCGAGCTCCGTCGCCCGCGCGAGCGTCTGCTCCGCCCGCGCCCAGTCACGGAGGTTGATCGCGAATGCCGCCTCGGCCGCGAGCAGCTCCGCCTCCCGCGCCCGGCGCGCTTGCTCGGCCGGGTTCTGCCCGCACCCGGAGAGGCCTGCGATCCCGAGGGCAAGAAGGAGGCGCCCGCGGCGGCTCCGGGGAACAGCTGTTCGTGCCATTCAACGAGCAAAGCGGCCCGCCCGTCCTTGGCAATCCGCCCGTGCGAGCCGCACCCGAGTCGGCTGGACCCCACCCGGCCCGCACTCCAAGCTGTCGCAATGCTGCCCCCGCCCCCTCGCCCGCTGCGCGCGCTTTTCGCCGGTCTGGCCCTGCTCGTGATGCCCTGCCCCGCCGCCGTGCAGCAGGGTAACGGTATCAAGGTGGGCGAGGTCTCCGCCGATGCCGCCGTGGTGTGGACGCGGCTGACGACCACCGCGGAGGCCAATTGGGCCGGGGCCGACTGGCAGCCTCCCGTCCTCAGCGGGACGGACCCCGCCGTGCTGCACGCGGCCACCGCGGTCGCGCGCGAGTCCGGCTCCAGCGCCGCCGCGGCAAAGGCGCAGGCCGCGGCCAAGCGCAAGGGCGCGTCGGCCGACCAGGAGCAGTTGCGGCGGGCGGTGCTGCAGGCCGACCCGCTCTCGCAACTGCCGGAGGGGCGGACCTTGCCGGCGATGCGGGGCGCCCTGCCCGGAACGGCCGGCGCCACGCGCGTGATCGCCGTTCCCGCCGCCGGCGGCGCGGCCGTCAGCTCGCCCTGGGGCGACGTCGACCCGCTGCGCGACCACACTCGCCAGATCACGCTGACCGGCCTCCGGCCGGGAACCGCCTATCGCCTCCGCGTCGAATCCCGCGACCCCGCAGGCCAGCCCGGAGCGACGGTCGAGGGGGGATTCCGGACCGCGCCCGCCGCGACCTCCGCCGCGCCCGTGCGGTTCGCGGTCGTCACCTGCGGAGACTATCCCCGGCGCGACGACCCGGTGAACGGCCACCGGATCTACGCGACCCTCCATCAGCTGCGCCCGGACTTTCTCGTGCACACGGGCGACGTGGAGTACTACGACAAGCCCGACCCGTGGGCGACCTCCGCGGCACTCGCCCGCTTCAAGTGGAACCGCCTCTACGCGCTGCCGTTCCTGCGGACCTTCCACAACCACACCCCGGCGTACTTCACCAACGACGACCACGACCTCCTGCGCAACGACTGCTGGCCCGGCCAGACCTACGGGCGCCTGACTTGGGACGAGGGGCTTGCCATCTGGAATGAGCAGATGCCGGCCTCGCCCCTGCCGTACCGCACCTTCCGGCACGGCCGCGACCTCCAGGTCTGGATCATCGAGGGCCGACGCTACCGCAGCGCCAACACGGACCCCGACGGCCCCGCCAAGACGATCCTCGGGGCGGAGCAGAAGGCATGGCTGCTGCGGACGATCGCCGCCTCCGACGCGACCTTCAAGGTGCTGCTCTCGCCGACCCCGATTGTGGGCCCGGACCGCGGCTCCAAAAACGACAACCACGCCAACAGCGGCTTCCGCCACGAGGGTGACGCGCTCCGCCGGGCGCTCGCCGCGCACCGGAACCTGATCGTCGCCAACGGCGACCGCCACTGGCAGTATTTCTCAGTCGATCCTGCCACCGGCCTCCGCGAGTTCGGCTGCGGACCCTCATCGGACGTCCACGCCGGCGGCTACACGCCGCAACCCGGCGACGAGGCCGTGCAGAAGTTCTTCCGGCTGCAGGGCGGCTTCCTCACCGTCGCGACCGCCTCCGTCGCCGGCGCTTCGGCCCGCTTGGAAATCCGGCACCACGCGGTCGACGGCGCCGTGGTCCACGCCGTCGAGCTGGACCGGGCGGGTGCCCATCGCGTGGTCGCCCGGCGGTGAGGCGGACCCGCCCCGTCCCCGCTCAGCGCTGCTCCACCCGGTACAGGTGGCCGCGCGTGCGCACGTAGAGCGCCCGGCCGACGGCGGCGGGTGACGCCATCGCGCCCTCCTCCAGCTTGTTTTCGGCCAGCAGGCGGTACTCGCGCGCCGCCGCGATCACGCTCCCGTGGCCGCGCTCATTGAAGAAGTAAAGCCGCCCCGCGGCGTGCACCGGGGACGCGGAGTAGTTGCCCGTTCCGGGCAGGCGCTCACTCCACAACTCGCGCCCGGAGACCGCCTCAAGGCAGGTCACCACCCCGCTATCCTGGTGGACCATGAACAGCAGGTCGCCGACCACGACGGGCGAGGGACGGTTGGGGACGTTCTTCGCGAATTTCCAAGCGACGTGGGAATCCGTCACGACACCCTGCCCGCCGAGGCGCACCGCCCAGAGCTCGCCCTTCGGCAGCCCCGTGGCCGTGAAGACCAGGCCGTGGCCCGCGACCGGCCGGACCGTGCCCGAGTGATGCCGGCGCTCCTCCACCCGCCAGAGCTCGCGCCCGGTCGCAGGATCGTAGGCGTAGGTGGCCTTGGAGCCGGCGCTGATCAGCACCGGCCGGCCCTCGTGCCGGATCACCAGCGGGCTGGAGAAGGCCTTCCGGAAATCGCCGTCGCGGATCGGTTTCCCCTCAGGCGTCAGGTCCTGGAAGTCGATCGAGCGGTCGGTCCGCCAGACCGTGCGTCCCGTCGCCTTGTCGAGCGCCACCACGTACTGCTGGTCCGCCCCGTCAAAATGCAGCAGCAGCAGGCCCTCCCACAGCGTGGGCGAGGAACCCGCCCCGCGCCAGTGGTTGCAGGGTAGGTCGCGGCGCTCCCACAACACGGCCCCCGTCGCGGTGTCGAGGCACGCAGTCCCCGGGGACCCGAAGGTCACGTACACCCGGTCGGGCTCAATCGCCGGCGTGGGCGACGCGTAGCTGTTGAACTTGTCCGCGTACTGCGGTTCCGCGACGGAGAAGAGCTTGCGGTCGTGCACGACGCGGCCCGTCTCCTGGTCCAGCGCGAGCACCGAGAGCTCCCGGCCGTCCTCGGTCGCGGTGGTCAGCCAGACCTGGCCGCCGAGGACGACCGGCGAGGACCAGCCCTTGCCGCGCAACGGGGTTTTCCAGCGCACATTCTCCGTCTCGCTCCAGCGCTCGGGCAGTCCGTCGGCGGTCGCCAGCCCCTGCCCGGTCGGCCCACGGAACTCCGTCCAGCCGGAATCGGGGGCGGCGGCGTGGGCGGCGGACAGCAGGGTGAGGACCAAGGCGGCGAAGCGGGTAAGGTCGGGGCGCATTACGGAGGGGGTATGGCGGAAGCCTCCGGATTGCCGTGGCGCCGGCAATCAAAACCCGCCCGGCCGCAGTTGACCCGGCGCGCGCCGCCGGGCACCTTCCCAGCAACCCCGCGCCCCGCCCGATGCCATACGCCCGAACCGCTGTCACGCTCGCCGGACTTCTCGCGTTCCCCCTTGCCGCCGCGGCGGCCGACGCGCCGCTGAGCTTCAACGAGCACATCCGGCCGCTGCTGGCGCAGAACTGCTTCGCCTGCCACGGGCCGGATGCCGGGCACCGAAAGGCCGGCCTGCGGCTGGACGACCCGGCCAGCGCCCACGCGGAACGCCGCGGCGTGCGTGCGATCGTGCCCGGCGACCCGGATGCCTCGGAGCTCTGGCAGCGCATCATCAGCCCGTACGCCGACGAGGTGATGCCCCCGCCCGAGGCCCACAAGCCGCCGCTCAGCCCCGAGCACCGCGCCCTGGTGCGGCGCTGGCTCCAGGAGGGAGCGACCTACCAGGCGCACTGGGCTTTCCTGCCGGTCGCACGCGCGGCCCTCCCGCCCGCCACCGGCGGCGCCACGGAACATCCCGTCGACCGGTTCATCGGCCAGCGGCTCGCCACCCGCGGCTGGGCCCTCGCTCCCGAGGCACCCCGCGAGACCCTTATCCGCCGCCTCAGCCTCGATCTGACCGGCCTGCCGCCCACCCCGGCGGAGGTCGACGCATTCCTGAGCGACCGGGCGCCCGGCGCGTACGAGCGCGTCGTCGACCGCCTGCTCGCCTCGCCCCGGTACGGGGAGAACTTCGCCCGGCCGTGGCTCGACGCCGTGCGTTACGCCGACACCCACGGCCTGCATCTGGACAACGTCCGCACCATTTGGCCCTACCGCGATTGGGTCGTGTCCGCCTTCAACCGCAACCTGCCCTTCGACCGCTTCACGATCGAGCAGCTGGCGGGTGATCTGCTGCCGAATCCCACCCTCGACCAGCTGGTGGCCTCGGGTTACAACCGCAATCATCTCTCGACCTCCGAGGGAGGCTCGATCGAGGCGGAAGCGGAGGCGCGCAACACCGCCGACCGCGTGGACACCACGGCGGCCGTCTTCCTCGGTCTCACCGCCAGCTGCGCGTCCTGCCACGACCACAAGTTCGACCCGATGTCGCAGAAGGACTACTACGCCCTGGGCGCCTTCTTCAAGGGTCTGGCGGACCGCTGCTGGGACGGCAACGTGCGGATCGCCGCGCCCATCGTGGTGATCGCGCCGGACGAGGCCACGCAACGTCGGATCGCCGAACTCGACGCCCTCGCAGGCCCGCTGGAGGCGGCCGTGAGCGCGCGGGCCGACGCCCTCAAGGGAGACGGATCCGAGGCTGGCACGCGCGGCCGCAGCCGAGAGCGCCGGACCGCCGGTCAGGTCACCTATGACGTGGTATGGGCGGAGGACTCCGACCTCCCAACCCCGGCGACGGTGCTGGCCCCGCCGCCCCCCGGGGAATGGCGGGAAGGGGCCGGCGTGCCGCTCGTGGGCGGCCGCCGGGCCCTGCGGCTCGAAGGCGACGTGGAGCGCCCGGTGCTCTTCACTGCCGGCGAGGTGAACCTCGTGGTACGCACCGCGGCCACCGCGTACATCCACCTGCACCCCGACCCCGCGCGGCCCCCGCGCGCCGTGAGCGTGGAGTTCCTCGCCGAGGAGGGCGCCCGCCGGATGATCTGGGGCGACCTGCAGGCGTTCGGACCGGAGATCGCGCGCGACGCGCTGCACGCCGGCCCCCTGCCCCCGTCCGGCCAGTACACCCG
>SYDD01000311.1 GCA_005786775.1 Opitutaceae bacterium | reverse complement strand
CCCGCGGGCGCCACTTCCGCGACGCCGGGCACGGCCCGGAGCGCGGGGACGACGAGCTGGTCGAGGAGGTACCGCTTTGTCTCGAGGTCCCGCGGTCCTTGGAGGGTAAAAGCGTAAACCTGGCCCATCGCCGTCGCGTCCGGCCCGAGCCGGGCATTCACGCCGGTGGGCAGCAGGCCTTGCAGCTGCGCGAGCCGCTCCAGGACGCGCGTGCGGCACGCATAGAGGTCGCGCCGCTCCTCGAAGATCACGTAGACGTAGCCCGCGCCGTAGAGCGACATGCCGCGGACGGTCTGCACGCCGGGCAGCCCCTGCAGCTCGCGCGCGAGCCGCGCCGTGACCTGCGCGTCCACGTCCTGCGGGCTCTTGCCCGGCCATTCCGCCCACACGATCACCTGATTGTCGCTGAGATCCGGCAGCGCGTCGACGGGCACGTGACGCCAAGCCCAGAGGCCGGCCAGGGCGAGCGCCGCCGCCGCGGTCAGCGTCACGAACGGGTTGCGGATGAAGAAGGAGAGCATCGGGGCGGAGGCGCGGGCCGGCGCGGGTACCGGGCACGCGGACGGAGGGAACTAGTGCTGGTGGCCTCCGGCGGGCGCGACGGCTCCCGTGGGGAAAAGCAGGCTCGGCGTGCCGGCGAGCTGCGCCTGGCTGTCGATCAGGAACAGGCCCTGGGTCGCGACCTCGTCCCCGGGCCGGAGGCCCGCCCGCACAACATAGACGTCGTTGCCGGATTCATCCTCGAGGCGCGGGCCGAGGGCGAGAGGCGCGAGCTCGAAGCGCAGGCGGCCATCGCGCTGCCGCTCGACCACTTTCCACGCAACGTGGCGCACGCCGGTGGAGAGGACGGCAGTCTTGGGGATCAGCGGGAATTGGCCCCAGGCCGCGGGATCCGTGGCGTCCGCCACCTCGAGATCGGGCGCGAGCGCGGCTTCGAAGCGTGCGTTCACGAGGCTGCCGGGCAGCAGGCGCCCCTTGGGATCGCGGAGGTGCACGTGCACCTCGCGGGCCCGGATCTCGAGGTTCAGTTCCGGGGCGACCCAAGCGATCCGCGCGCCGATCTCCGGCAACTCGCCGCGGTCATCCGAGCTCAACCGCACCGGCAGACCCTCCCGCAGGAAGTGCGCGCGGGCCTCCGGAACGTGGATCACGAGCATCAAGGCCTGCGGATCGACGAGGCGCAGCAACACCGTGTCGGCCATCACCTCCTGGCCGATCTGCGGCAGCTTCGCCGCGGCCATCCCGTCGCCCTCGCCCGGGAGCGCGAGGATGACCCGGCCCGCGAGGGGACTGCGGATCGTGACCGTGTCGACGGGTTCGCCCCCGTCGAGGATCGCCTGGGCGACGGGACCGAGGTTCCAGCGGCCGAAGCGGTCGCTCAGTGCCCGGATGGTCCGGGCGTCGCCCAGTTTCACGGCCGCGGCGAGCTCGCCCTGCGCGGCGAAGACCTCGGGACTGTAGAGGTCGACGACGGGATCACCCGCCGCGACCAGCGTCCCGGTGTGGCGCGCGGGGCTGTGCCGTTGCACCACGCGGCCGGCCACCCGTGGAATCACGACCTGCAGGGTGCGGTCGTCGTAGCGGACCGCGCCGTAGGCCCGGATCAGCGTGCGGGCGGGCCCCTGGACGAGCGTCGTGGTCTGCACCCCCATCCGGCGCTGCTGCTCCCGCGTGAGTTCCCCGGCGGTGACGCGCGTCATCTTCATCCCGCAGACGGGGCAGTCACCCGCCTTGCGGCCGATGAAGTCCATCATCGGGCACGCCCAGCGTTCCCCGGTGGCCTCGGCCCCGGCCGCGTGGTCGTGGACGGTGGAGCGAGTGAACAGCATTTCGCGGGGCAGCAGCGCGATCAGGCCGGTGCCGAGCACCAGGCCGGCGGCGGCGAACAGGAGGGCTGGGGCGCGCATGACGGGTTACTTGGGGCGGACCTGATTGCCGAGAAAGGAGGGGCCATAGCGCTCTGGATCGGCCTTGAATTTCGGCGGGCACATCCGGCAGCCAAAACCGATCGTCTTACCCTGATACTCGATCGTCGGCAGCCGCGGATCCACGGGCATCCCGCAGATCGCGCAGACGCTGTTGACGGCCTGGCCGGGCGCCGCCGCCGCGGCGGGTTGGCCGGCGCTAGGCTCGAGGGTGGCGGGTTTCGCCGGCCCGGCGTCGGGCGCCGCACGCGCGGGGGCGGGCGCGAGCACGTTCGAGACCATCGGGGCGTAGTCCGCCGTCGGGGGGTGACCCCCGCTCTCGGCGTGCGGCTGGAATCGCGCCGTGCGCACGACCAGGGCGAGAAGGGCCCCGGCCACGAAAGTGCCGATAAAGATGAAGAGGTTTCGGATCATGGCGGAGAGAATTGACCGGCTGGAAACTGGCTGGCCGGGACGTGGCGCCACAGCTCGGCACGGGCGATGCGGACCGCGGTGTCCGCGCGGATCACCTGGAGGCTGGCCTCCGTGACGCGCTCGAGGATCCCGACCGTCTGCAGCACGGTGGAATCGCCCGGGACGCCGCCGGTCCCGACGCCGGCCGCGCGCACCAGGGCGTCGTATTCCGCGTCGAGGCGGGCGACGGTCTCCTCGCTCAACCGGCGGGAGGTGGCGGCCAGGCGCTCCGCCCGCTCCACACGCGTGAGCGCGGAGGAGATCCGGTACCGCGCCGCCTCGGCATCGGAGGTGGCTGCGGCCCGCTCCGCCGCCGCCGCGCGGATTTCGGCGCGCGCGTAGTGGCGGCCCCGGAACGGCAGCTCCGTCGTGAAGGCCAGTCCGGCCGTGTGTTCCGGTCCCAACGCGCGGCGCTCCCGCTCGAGCCGCACGCCCACGGACATCAGGGGATTCGCCGCGGTGCGCGCCACCTGCCCCAGCGCGTCGGCCTCCGCGGTGCGCGCCGCCGCGAGCCGGACGGTGGCCGCCTCCTCCGTCCGGATCTCTTCCGGCGACGGCGCGGCAAATCCGGGCAGCGGGGCTTCGGGTCGCAATCCGAGTCGGGCCCGCGCTTCCGCAAGGGCGTCGGCCGCGGTCTTCCGTTCCTCCTCGATCACCAGCTGCATCGCCGCGACCCGGGATTGCACGAGCAGTCGGTCCGCGATCCGGCCCCCGCCGGCCGCGAGGCGCGCCTCGACACTCCCCAACACGGCCTGCAGCCGCCCAATCTGGTTCTCATAGAGCCGCGCCCGGGCCTCGGCCGCATCGGCTTCCGCGCGCGCGATCGCGCTCTCGGCGGCGAGCTCACCCGCCAGTGCGGCGTAGGCCGCCTCGGCCAGCGTCACTCCCGCCTGGGCGCGCGCGCGGTCGGCGTCGCGTTCGCCGCGCCGGGGCAGCGGTTGTCGGACGTTCACTTCCCATTTCGTGGCCCGCTCATCCAAGGGTCCGACCGTGCGTGAGCCCATGCCCTCGACTTCCACGTCCGCCAGACGACCGGCGGCGCCTACCCTTTCGCGCGCTGCGGTGCTGCGCCGGGCGGCAGCCTGGAGCGCGGGTGAGCTCACGACCGCCTGCACCAGATCGCTCCGGTGCTCAGGCGTCCCCGTCTGCTGGGCCCGGATGGTTGCCGGGAGCGCGGTGAGTAGGGCCGCGCCCCACAGGGTGAAGGCGGAGAAAAGCATCGGGCCCAGGGGGGGGAGCGGGCGGCGCTCGCCACACGGTGACGGCCCGGTGGCGGGGCCGGCGCTCGTCCCGCCCGCGCCGCGTGCGCCAGCCAGTGCGGCAGGGGCCGCCGGGCGGGACCGGGAGGAGGGGCGAAGCCAGAGTTTCATCGGAGGAGAGGGTCCACCTGACGGTACACCGCACGGTGCGGATCCCCCCGGGAATAGTTCGGGAGGGCAGCGGGCTGGGCGGGTGAAGCCCAAGGTTTCCCGCCGGGGATTTCCCGGTGGACGCTGCCCGCGGAGGTACGCAGGTTGTCGCCGATGAACCTGTCTTCCCCGGCATCTGTGGTCGCGCTCGCCTGCGTGCTCGCCAGCGTGGGATTCGCCCAGCCGGCCGGGGCGCGGATCGAGATCGCCGCGGCGGCCCAACCGCGGGTCGCGCTGGGTGGCGCGGGCCGCGTCTGGCTCGTTTACGGTCAGCCCGGCGAGGCGGCGCCGGCGGTTGCGGATCACGCCGCGCATGCCGACGGGAAGAAGGCCAAGGGCCATGCACCGCGGGGCCGCTCCGGCGAGCTGCTGGTCGCTCAGTCCGCGGATGGCGGGTCCACGTTTGCGCCGGCGATGAGGGTGGCCGCCTTGCCGAAGCTGGCCCTCGGCCTGCGCCGCGGTCCCCGCCTCGCGATCCACGGTGACCGGCTCACCGTTACCGCCATCGCCGACGAGCTGGTGTCGTTTGTGTCGACCGACTCAGGCCGGACGTGGGGCGGGCCGGTGCGGATCAACGAGGTCGCGGCCAGCGCGCGCGAGGGGCTGCACGATTTGGCGGGTGGTCCGGCCGGCGAGCTTTTCGTGACCTGGCTCGACCTGCGGAACGGGGCGATGGAATTGTGGGGCGCGATGTCGCGGGATGGCGGCCGCTCCTGGGCGAGGAACGAGCTGGTTTACAAGTCGCCCGACAAGTCGGTCTGCGAGTGCTGCCACCCCGTCGCGCTTTTTGATGCCGAAGGGAATCTGGCCGTGATGTGGCGCAACTCCATCGCGGGCGCGCGCGATATGTGGATGACCACCCGGGCCCGGGGGGCCGCCGGTTTTGGCCCGGCGCGCAAGATCGGGGAAGGCACCTGGAAGATCGCCGCCTGCCCTATGGACGGCGGGCAGATCCTCGCGCTGGGCGGCGGGCGCTTCGGCGCGGTGTTTCAACGCAACGGCGAGGTTTTCCTCGCGCGGGGTGAAGGTCCGGAAATGAAGCTCGGGGCGGGCAAGCAGCCGGTGGCCGTGCAGGACGGCAACGCCGCGCCCGTCGTCATTTGGCAGCAAGGCACCGACCTGGTGAAACTGACGGGGCTGGACGGCGCCGCGCCGGTGAAGCTCGCGGCGGAGGCGCGCTTTCCGTCCGTGGTGGCGTTGCCAGGTGGAGAAGGTGTGCTGCTAGCCTACGAGCGCGGTCCGTCGCGGGGTCCAACCTCGGTCGTGGTCGAGCGACTTTAGTTGCCGCCCGGATGCGAGTTGGGCGGGCCGCTATGCCCTCCATCCCGTCCTCAATAATCCCGGAACGGACCGCGGGCCTCGGCGGCGTCCATGCGCGCCTTCCACGCGGCGAACGCGTTCGCCAAGCGCTGCGCCACCTCGGGGTGCTTCGCCGACACGTCCTCCTTCTCTCCGAGATCGCGGCTCAGGTCGAACAGGCCGCCGCCCTTCGGCGTCGCCACCCACTTCCACTGGCCCACGCGCGCCGCCCGGTCGCTCCGGCGCTCCCAGAACATCTCCGTCCGCGGCGACTTCCGCTCGCCGCGCAACACCGGGAGCGCGTCAAAGCCGTCTAACTCCACTCCCGCCGGCAGGCGCGCCCCCGCGAGGCCCGCCAGGGTCGGGAAAATCTCCAGCGAGGTCAGGAACTCGTCGGTGACGACCCCCGCCGGCAGGCGGCCCGGCCACCACGCGAGGAAGGGTACGCGCAGGCCGCCCTCCCACATCGTCGACTTCTGGCCGCGCAGCGGCGCGTTGCCGCCGTTGCCCGAGCCCCCGTTGTCCGAGAGGAAGAGCACCAACGTGTTCTTATCCTGGCCAATCTCCTGGAGGGTCCGGAGCACCTCGCCGATGGCGTCGTCCATGCAGGTGACGGCCGCGTAGTAGGCGGTGAGGCGCTCCTTGGGGTTGAGGTTGGGGTAGCGGCGCAGGTACTCCTCCGGGGCCTGCACGCCGGGCTTGTCGAGGCTGGAGGCGCTGTGCGGGGCGTTGAAGGGGAGGTAGACAAAGAAGGGGCGTTCGCGGTGCGCGCGGATGAAGCGGACGGCCTCGCGGCGGAACAGGTCCGTCGCGTACTGGCCGACGTCCTCCCGCGTGCGCTGGTTCCCGCGGAACATCGAGTGGATGCCGTAGCGCTCGTGGGTGTAGTAATCGATGCCGTTGTTGCCGTGGCCGTAGAAC
This sequence comes from Opitutaceae bacterium, assembly GCA_005786775.1. Taxonomy (GTDB): domain Bacteria; phylum Verrucomicrobiota; class Verrucomicrobiia; order Opitutales; family Opitutaceae; genus ER46. The sequence continues at coordinate 47 of SYDD01000311.1, read as the reverse complement.
TCGTCGAAGCCGCGCTGGAGCGGCAGGTAGCGGCGGGCCTGGCCCAT
>SYDD01000310.1 GCA_005786775.1 Opitutaceae bacterium | reverse complement strand
GGCACTGGCTGGCCCCGTTTGCCGCCCTGGTGGGGGTCTCCGCCTGGGCCTCCGCCAGCCCCCCCGGCGCCGCGCCCGCGGCAACGACGGCCCTGGCCCTGCTCGCAGCCGGTCTCCTGCTGAAACCGGTCTTCGAGGCCCGCCGCCTCGCCGCCGCCCTGCCCCGTTCCCTCGGGGAGCAATTCGGCCCGCGGCCCACCCCGGAAACCGCGCTCTCGGTCTCCCGCCTCTACCTAGGCCACGGCACCGCCCCGGTGGCTCCGCGCGAATACCGCTTCGGACCCGGACTGCCCCTCGACTTCTATCCCGCCCAAGGACGCAACGGCCACGGCCCCGCTCCGTGCGTCGTGGTCATCCACGGCGGCGGCTGGGACGGCGGCGACCGCCGGCAGTTGCCGGACCTGAACCATCACCTCGCGCGCCGTGGCTATGCCGTGGCCGCCATCTCGTACCGGCTGGCCCCGAGCTCCATCTGGCCTGCCCAACGGGAGGACACCCTCGCCGCCCTTCGCTTCCTGAAGGAACACGCGCCCGAGCTCGGGATCGATCCGGGCCGCCTCGTGCTACTCGGGCGCTCCGCCGGGGGCCAAATCGGCCAGACCGTCGCCTATACTGCCGTTGACCCAGCCATCCGCGGGGTGATCGCGTTTTACGCCCCCTCCGACCTGATCTTCGGCTACCGGAGCACCCACGAGGAGGATATGCTCCGCTCGCCGTCCCTGATGCGCCAGTTCCTCGGCGGCACCCCAGAGACCGCCCGGGCCAATTACGAGTCGGCCAGCGCCCTATTCCATGTCCACCCCAACTGTCCCGCCACCCTGTTGCTCCACGGCCGCAACGACAGCATCGCTTGGCATCTGCACAGCCGCCGGCTGGACGAAAGCCTCGGCCGGGCCGGCGTGCCACGGTGCTACGTCGCCCTCCCGTGGGCGACACACGCCTTCGATTTCACGCTCCGCGGGCCCGGCGGCCAGCTCAGCACCTTCGCGGTGGACTGGTTTCTCGACCGGGTGACCCGCGACTGAAGCCGCTCAGGCCCCGCCGCCCGCGGCCTGCGACTCCGGCTTGAAGGCGGTACGGATCGAGGCGGTCAGGAAATCCCGGTTCATCCGCGCGATGAAGTCGTGCGAGATGAGCTTCGGGCAGGCCGCGCTGCACTCGTACTGGTTGCTGCAGTTGCCGAAACCGGCCTCGTCCATCGTCTGCACCATCCCCAGCACGCGCCGGTCGCGCTCCGCCTGCCCCTGCGGCAGCAGCCCGAGGTGGCTGACCTTGGCGGCCACGAACAGCATCGCGCTGGAGTTCTTGCAGGCCGCCACGCAGGCGCCGCAGCCGATGCACTGGGCGGCGTCCATCGCCAGGTCCGCCGCACCCTTCGGCACCGGGATCGCGTTGGCGTCACAGGCGGAGCCCGCCCGCGCCGTGATGAACCCGCCCGCCTGCTGGATACGGTCGAAGGCGGAACGGTCGCAGATCAGGTCCTTCTGGACCGGGAACGGCTTGGCGCGGAACGGCTCGAGCGTGATCACCGCTCCGTCCTCGAAGCTCCGCATATAGGTCTGGCAGCTCGCGACCCCGCGGTGGGGACCGTGCGGCTTGCCGTCGATCATCAGCGAACAGGTCCCGCAGATGCCCTCGCGGCAGTCGTGCGCGAACGCGATCGGCGACTCGCCCCGGCGCTCTAGGTCGTCGTTCACGACATCGAGCATCTCCAGCAGGGACATGTTGGGGTTCAGGTTCGCGGCCTTGTACTCCACAAACCGCCCCGGCGCGGCGGGGCCATCCTGGCGCCAGACGCGGAGGGTGACCGAGATGAGCTTGGAGCTGGTGGAAGCAACCATGGGAATGGACGATTGAAGATTGATGCAGGACGATGCGGGCGGCGCGGACGTCTATCGCCCGATCACTTGTAGGACCGGACACTCATCTTCACGGACTCGTAGTTGAGCGGTTCCGTATTTCGGAGCGGGACCTTGCCCTCGCCTTGGAACTCCCACGCCGCGACGTGCGCAAAGTTCACGTCGTCCCGCTTGCACTCACCATCCGGATACTGATGGTCCTCGCGGAAATGCCCACCGCAGCTCTCCTCGCGGGTCAGGGCATCGCGGCACATCAGCTCGCCCAGCTCGATGAAGTCGCCCACGCGGCCAGCCCGCTCCAAGGCCTGGTTCAAGGACTCGGCGGAGCCCGGCACGCTCACGTTGCGCCAGAATTCCTCCCGCAGGGCGCCGATCTCCTGGATCGCCTGCTCCAGCCCCGCGCGCGTCCGCGCCATCCCGCAATGCGTCCACATCAGCTGGCCCAGCCGGCGGTGGTAATGATTCACCGGCTCGCGCCCCTTGGCCCCCAGCAACCGGGCGACTTGGGCCGCCACGTTGTCCTCGGCCTGCCGGAACTCGGGCGCGTCGGTGGACGGCCGCGAACCGGACTTCTGGCCCGCCAGATAATCGCCGATGGTGTACGGGATGACAAAATAGCCATCCGCCAGACCCTGCATCAGCGCGGAGGCGCCGAGCCGGTTCGCCCCGTGATCGGAGAAGTTGGCCTCCCCCAGGACGAACAGTCCCGGCACATTGGACATCAGGTTATAATCCACCCAGAGGCCGCCCATCGTGTAATGGACCGCGGGATAGATCCGCATCGGCGACCGGTAGGCGTTCTCGTTGGTGATCTCGTGGTAGATGTCGAACAGGTTGCCGTAACGCTCGCGCACGCCCGCCTCGCCGAGGCGCTTGATCGCGTGCGAGAAGTCTAGGTACACGCCCAACCCCGTCTCGCCCACGCCGCGGCCCTCGTCGCACATCCGCTTGGCGGCCCGCGAGGACACGTCGCGCGGCGCCAAGTTGCCGAAGCTCGGGTAGATCCGCTCCAGGAAATAGTCGCGGTCCTCGTCCGGGATCGTGTTCGGATCCTTGCCGCAGTCCTCCTTTAAAGGGACCAGGCCTTGAAGGGGTGAAACCCCTTTGGTCCTGAGGAAGAGGAAGACCGTAATTACAGGTCTTGCTGCATGTCAGGGGGGGCAGGCGGGTGAGGTAGGGCACACTCAGGATCT
>SYDD01000309.1 GCA_005786775.1 Opitutaceae bacterium | reverse complement strand
GTGAAGCACGCCGACCCGACCGCCTACCTCATCGCCACCCTCAAGGCGCCCTAAGGGAGGCGCTGCGCGGCGGCGCTCCCCCCTCGCGCCGCTTCCGGCGTGCGTCGGCGGCGCGGGTGGTCCACGCTCACCCTATGTCCGAGGCCGCACCTGTCGTCCCCCAGCCCACCCGGCGGAAGCCCAGCTTCCCCATCCGGGACGAGCTGCGCGACTACCTCCGCCGCTATCGGCGCGAGCGCGAGCTGCCCGTCACCTACGCCCGGCTCCGCGCCTTCCACGAGGTGATCCCCCTCGTCGACGACCAAGGCCAGCCCACGCTCTGGGACACCGTCATCTACGACCCTGGCGAGATGGCCGCCCTCAACGAAGGGCTCAAGGAAGTGTACGCCGCCCTAAAAGTGGACGGCGACCTGTCCGTAGTGCGCCACCTGTACGTGGACCGCATCGACTTTTGCACCTTCGGGAACTCGACGCCCTTCCGCATCCGGATCGTCAACGCCTACAACGACAATCAGGACTACTTTTACGTGAAGCGGGCGGATGCGTCGCGGGTCTACGGCCTTGAACTCGAGCACCTGCTGTCGCCGAACCGGCTCAGCTTCCTCACCCACGGGGACACGCTGGTGGAGGAGCACGTGGCGGGCGTGCCCGGCGACATCTACATCCGCGACTGGCTCGGGCGGCGGCGCGAACTGAAGCCGATCCGGGTGGCCAAGGAGCTGGTGAAGTTTAACGAGCGCTGCTTCGTCCGCCTGCTTGGGGACATGCGCTCCTACAACTTCGTGTTCGTGGTGACGCCGGACTTCGAGGAGGCGCAGCTGCGGATCCGCGCGATGGACTTCGACCAGCAAAGCTACGACGGGCGGAAGAACTTTTACCTGCCGCAGTTCTTCAAGGACAACCTGCAGCTGGTGCAGTTCTGCACGCGCCACCTGCGCCCCGAGACCGCAAGCCAGTACCGGCGCGAGGAGCACACGCTGATGCTGCAGCGGGCCGCGCTCGCCTCGGAGCGACTCGGCCGGCTCCTTCACGAGATGGCGGAGGACCCCATCTCGCCGCCGGACAAGGTGCAGCGGCTGCGCGCCGCGCTCGCCGAACATTACCAGCGGGGAGAATACCTGCGGTGCGAGTCGATGGGCGCGCTGATCCGGGAGAACCTCGAGTCGATCCGGCGCACCATCGGGCGGCCGCCGGTGCCGGAGCTGCTGCCCGAGTGACCGGCGGCGCTACTCGATGCGCCGCTCGTCGAAGTCCATCAGGTCGGGGACGCTGCGGATGTCGGCGGCGCGGTCGGGGCAACCCATGGCGGTGAGCGCCTCGCGGAGAAAATCGCGGCCCGCGTCGGTCATTCCCATCTGCACGTAACGGCGGTTCCACGCAGCCGCGCGGACGTCGGTCGGCAGCATCCGGCGGAGCCGTTCCTCGAGGTCCGCGTCGCTGGTGGCGGCGAACACGGCTTGCTCGATGTCGGCGGGATCGATCCCAAGGTGCTGGCAGAGGAAGCGGTCGCAGCCGCGCTTGTAATTCTTCGCGTAACTGGCGGGCAGGCGTCCGTCCCGCCGCACGATGCGGCACTTCGCGAGGAAGCGCGGCAGGTGGAGCAGCCCGGTCGCGGGGTGCGGCAGGTAGGGCGAGGGGAGCTCGCGGAGGATTTCGCCGCTGGAGCCGGGGATCGGTTGCGAGGGCATCGGCGGCGAGGCGCGCCCGGGCCGCGGGGGCCCAGGCGGCGGCTCAGGGCAGGTCGGTCTGGCCCATCAGGTAGCGGTCGCACTCGCGCGCGGCGCCGCGACCCTCGTTGATGGCCCACACCACCAGACTCTGCCCGCGGCGGCAGTCGCCGGCGGCGAACACGCCCTTGAGGTTGGTCGAGTACTTCTCGTGCTCCGCCTTGATGTTGGACCGGGTATCGGTCTCGAGGCCGAGCTCCTTGAGGATCGCCTGCTCGGGCCCGAGGAAGCCCATCGCGAGCAGGACCAGCTGGGCGGGCCGGGTCTGCTCGGTGCCGGGGACTTCCTGCGGCACGAACTGACCCTTGTCGTTCTTCGCCCACTTGATCTCCACCGTAACCAGCTCCTTCACCCGGCCCTCGGCGTCACCGACAAACTTCTTCACCGTGGTGAGGTAGGTGCGCGGGTCGGCGCCGAAGCGGGCGGCGGCCTCCTCCTGACCGTAGTCCACCTTGAGGGTCTTGGGCCACTCGGGCCAAGGGTTGTCCGCCTGGCGCTCGAGCGGCGGCCGCGGCAGGATTTCGAGCTGCGTGATGCTGCGGCAGCCGTGGCGGAGCGAGGTGCCGACGCAGTCCGTGCCGGTGTCGCCACCGCCGATGACGATGACGTCCTTGCCGCGGGCGTGGATGGGCGAGTGGTCGGTGCCGCCGTTGAGGAGCGCCTTCGTGTTGGCGGAGAGGAACTCCATCGCGAAGTGGACGCCCTGGAGTTGGCGGCCCTCGATGGGCCGGTCGCGCGGCTGGGTGGCGCCGGTGCAGATCACCGTGGCGTCGTACTCCTTGAGGAAGATCTGGGGCTCGACGTTGTCGCCGACGTTCG
>SYDD01000049.1 GCA_005786775.1 Opitutaceae bacterium | reverse complement strand
GGTGTGCGCGAAGCCGAGGGTGAGCCCGGCTGTGATTCCCCGCCGCGCCAAGGGTAGGTGCAGGCGCAGGAACACCCGGATCGGGCCCGCCCCTAGCGCCTGCCCGGCATCCAGCAAGTCCCGGGGCACCGAGCGCAGCGCGGCCTGGAACGGCTGCACGGCGAAAGGCAGGGAGTAAATTACCGAGGCGATAACCAGGCCGGTGAAGGAGAACGCGAGCGGAGCGCCGGTGCTGTCACGCCACCAGCTGCCGGGCGGATGCAGCGGTGAGAAGGCGACCAGCAGGTAGAAGCCGATCACGGTCGGCGGCAGTACGATTGGCAGCGCCACTAGGGTCTCTAGCGCGGGCGCGATTCGCCAGCGGGTGATGTTCAGCCAGTGCGCCAGCGGTAATCCGATCAGGCCCAAAACCACGGTCGTGATCGCGGCCAGCCGCAGGGTGAGCCAAAGGGACTGCCAGAGCGGCGCCGGCAGCCCGAGGATACTGGAGGCGGCTTCGGGCAAGCGGGGGGAGCCTCGCGGGCCAACCCGCGCAGCTCAACGCCCAAACACCCGTCCGCTCCTTCTGGGGCAGACGCGACGGCGCGCCTACCGGGCGGGTGTTTCGTAGCCGAAGCGACGCAAAGTGGCCCGCGCCTCCTCCCCGGCGAGGAAATCTAAGAACGCGCGCGCCTCCGCCCGCGCTGCGCCGCGCCGGGTCAGCACCGCCGCGTGGTCCAGCGTCACCCCGGGGTGCAACCCGGCGGGGACCTCGCGCCAATGACCGCGTCCCGCCAAGCGCGGGGACAGCACCGCCGCGAGCGCCACGAACCCGCCCTCGGCGGCGCCAGACTCCACGAACTGCGCCGCCTGCGCGACGGTCTCCCCCAGCACCAGACGCGTACCCGCGGCGGGCAGAAAGCCCAGTTCCCGGAGGACCTCCTCGGCCGCCCGGCCATAGGGCGCGGTGCGCGGCTGGGCGAGGGCGAGGGTCGCCCACGAACGGCCCCCTAGCGCCGCGCGCAGATCGTCCCCCGCGAGGGGGCCGTGCAGGCTCCAGAAGACGAGGCGCCCGCGCGCGAACACCCGGAGGGTGGCGGCGTCAGCGGCGCCCGCGGCGACCAGCGCGCGCGGGTAATCAGTGTCCGCCGCCAGCAGCACGTCGAACGGGGCGCCCTGCCGGATCTGCGCGTGCAGGCTGCCGGAGGCGCCTAGGGTAACCGTCAACGACACCCCGGGCCGCCACGCGCGGAAGTCGGCCGACAGCGGCTCCAGCACCGGCGCGAGATTCGAGGCCGCTGCGACCACCACCGGTGGCGTGGCCGGCAGGGGCGCCGTGCCCAGTACGGCCAGCAGCAGTATCGACCCGGTGCGGATCACGGCTGCGCGACGACCTTGACGTCCTCGAGGACCCAGTCGCTGCCCTGGCGCGACATCCGGGCGGTGATGGTCTGGCCCTTGCGCGCCGCCTGCAGCGTGGCGGCGTCCACCTTGAAGAGCATCGTCATTGGCCTCATAAAGCCGGGGATTTCCTCGTGGCGAACGAGCAGGGCGGAGCGGTCCGCGTAAATGTTGGTGACCACGCCGCGGAGGTCGTGGCGCTTGGGGCCGTCCTTCGCGGCCGTGGCCGCGGGTACTGCGGGCGCGTCCTCGAAGCAGCAGCAGGCGATGCCCTTGGGGCGTTCCTTGCAGCAGTCGCAGCCGCAGTTCTTGCCCTCGGCGGCGAAGAGGGCGGCCGCGGCGAGCGAGAGGAGGGAGAAGAGGCGGATGGGGTTCATCGGGAAACGGAGTGGTTTGGAAGGTTTATTGCAGCAGGCGGAGAAAGATCTCGGGGTCCCAGCTGGCGCCCTCGACGCGCTCGGTAATGCGGCCGTCGCGGTCGATGAGCACGGTCGCGAGGGTGTGCTTCCAGAGGTTCTCGCTGGGCTCGGCGATCACGCCGAATTGCGCGAGCAGGCGTCGCACCGCCCCTGCGCTGCCGGTCAGGAACTGGAAGTTAACTGGATCCACGCCGCGCGTTTCCGCGTACTGGCGCAGGACTTCGGGCGTGTCGTAGACTGGGTCCAGCGAGACGGAGAGCAGTTGGAGGTCCCGGATGGCGCGCGCGGCGGCCTGGCGCTGGAGCGAGATCATTCGCGCGGTCGCTGCCGGGCACATCGTGGCTACCGGGCAGCGGGTGAAGATGAAGTTCAGGACGACCCTTTTGCCGTGGAAGCGCTCCAGCCCGACGGTCTCGCCGAATTGGTTGAGCAGCTGGAACTCGGGCGCCCGCGCGCCGCGCTCCAGGAAGGCGTCGTGCCCGATCCCTGGCTTGGGCGTGCCGGCGGTGGCCGACGACTCCGTGCGGATGTCCTCCAGCTTGAACTCGCCCGGGGCGGACTCGTACATCCGAGCCCGGATCTTCTGCCCCTCGCGGAAATCCGCCGGTTTTGCGCCCTGCAAGCGAAACTCCATCGTCATGGCCGGCATGTAGCCCGGGATCTCCTCGTGGTGGACGATCAGGCCGTTCCCGTCAGGGGTGAGCGCGATCACCTCGCCGCGTAGCTCATAGCGGGGCGCGGCGGCTTGGGCGTTCGGTCCTTCGGCCGCGGGCACGGTTGCGGCGAGGAGGAGGCTTAGGCCGAAGCACAGGGCAGGGGCGGTCATGGTAAGGTGAGGGAAGTCGACCGCGGCAGTCCCTGCCTCCGCAGGTCGAGTTGGGGAGGCCGTTGGCGGTCTCGCAATCGGTGTCCCGGGTCGGGCCGGCCGGCAAGCGCGGGCTCTACGGAAAAGGTGGACGGAACCCTTAGCCTTGCCGCCCACCAGTTGCCGGCCTGCCCCGACGGCGCGCCTCAGCCGGCGAAGAGATCCGTCGGCCGGCCCTTGGTGCCGACCTCCGCGGCGAAGACAAATCCTGCCTCCGGCTGCGCCGCGCGCTCCGCGGGACTTAGCCGGCAAGCCGCGGTTGTGATGAACAGGATGTCGCCCCGTGGGCCCCCGAAGGTACAGGTTGTCACCCGCGCCGCCGGCAGGCGCACGGTCTCCAGCAGTCGGCCGCGCACCGGATCCCAGCGGCCGACGCAGGCGCCGTCCCAGAAAGCGATCCAGAGGTGCCCCTCGCGGTCGATGGTGCAACCGTCCGGGAAACCGGGTGCAGCGGTGGTGGCGAAGGCAACTCGGGGGCGCGCCAGGGATCCGGTCTCCGGATCGAAGTCGAAGGCCTGCACCGTCCGCGTCGGGGAATCGATGTAGTAGAGCGTCCGCTGGTCCGGGGACCAAGCGAGCCCGTTGGACACGCTCACGCCCTCGCGCCAGCGACGGCACTTTCCGTCGGGCGTAAAGCAGTACAGCGCGCCCCGCCCCGGCGCCTCGTCGAGCGCCATCGTGCCCGCCCAGACACGGCCCTGCGGGTCGCACTTGGCGTCGTTGAACCGCGTGGTGGCCGCGTCGTGGCCGGGGGCCACCGCCCAAGGCTGCGTCAAGCCGGTCTCCGGATCCAGCCGGTGGATCCCATCCTGCAACGCTACCAGGAGGTCACCGCGGCGGGTCGGCAGCACGGCGCCGACCAGCTGGGGCACGGGCCGGGTGACCGTGCTCGCGCCCGCGAGTGACGCTTCGTGCACCCGATGGCCGAGGATGTCCACCCACAGGAGCGTGCCACGCCCGGGATGCCAGACCGCTCCTTCCGCCAGTTCAGCGGGGACAGCGCGGAAGAGGTGGACGCGGGGGTCGGCAGGCATCGGGTGGGCGGGGCCTTTTTCTCAGCCGCCGTAAGGGGAGCGGGGGGGGGACGGGAGTCCGGCAGGGAGGGCCGCGACGTGGCCGCGCACGAGCTCCAAGCGCTGCTTCACGTAGGCCCCCAGCGCGAGGACGTCCGCACCGATGTTGAACACGCGGGTTCCTTCATCGATGAGGTCGCTAAACGGCTGGAAGATCCCGGACGACATCGTGAACTTGCCGTGGCGGCGGGCAGCCGCGGCGACGCGTTTGCGGGCGGCGACCACCTCGGGGGCGTCGATCTGCCCGACCTTGCCGATCCGGTGGCTGAAGTCTCCTGGCCCGAACATTAGGCCGTCGAAGCCGGGCACCGCCGCGATCTCCTCGACCTGCTCTAAGGCCTCGGGCGACTCGATCTGCAGCACGACGACGCGCTCCTCATTGGTGTGGCGCGTGTAGTCCGTGATCGGGATGAGGCAGAACTTCCCGTCCGTGTTACCGCCGTCGAGCGGGCGGCGGCCGACCGGATGGCAGCGCACCCAGTCGACGATCTGCCGCGCCTCCGCCGCGGAGCTCACATGAGGCACGATGATGCCGGTAGCGTCCGCCTCGAAGGGGCGGATGTAGTCGCTGTAGGAGCCCTTGGTGATGCGCACTAAGGTGTCGACGTCGTGCAGGCGCGCCGCGCGGATCTGGTGCTCGAGGTTCGTCCAGTCATTGGGCACGTGCTCGTTGCAGATCCAGACGGCGTCGCAGCCGCAGAGCCCCGCGATCTCGAGGACGCGCGGGTCGTTGAGGTTGGCCTTGAACACGGTGACGAGCTGGCCCTCGCGCACGAGGGACAGCAGGCGGCTGCGGCGGAGTTTCATCGAGGAAGTGGTGGGAGACTTCCGGTGAAACGCGCGCTGGGCGAGCCTTCGTTGTGCCTGCTTCCCGCTTGTGCCCGCCGGCTCGGCCCCTTCGATGGCACCGTGCTCCTTGCCCCCGCCCCCGGCGCGTGCCCCGCCCGCGTTGCCATTTGCCGCCTCGCTCTTCTGGCTGCCCTCGCCGTCCCCCTAGCCGCCGCCAAAGCGGCCCCCGCCGGACGCGACTGGTCTGCGTACCTCGGAGACGCGGCGCGCTCCCACTACTCCACCCTCGCGCGCATCCACCGCGGCAACGTCGCCCGACTGCAGGTCGCCTGGACCTACGACACCGGCGAGAAGGGTGAATTCCAGTCCAACAACCTCGTAATCGCCGGTGTGCTCTACGCGGCCACACCGGGGCGGCACGTCGTCGCCCTCGACGCCGCGACGGGCCGCGAACGCTGGCGCTTCGACCCGAAGTCGGAAAACGACGAGACCCTCGGGCGTCGGCTGCGCGGCGTGATGTATTGGGCCGACGGCGCGGACCGGCGCATCTTTACCGCGGGCGCCACGCGCCTCTACGCGCTCGACGCGGAGACCGGCCGCCCGGTACGGAGCTTCGGGGAAAACGGGTCTCTCGCGCTGGGCACCGGTTTGCGCGGCGGAGACGGAGCCGCCGTCGCCGGGCTCAACACGCCGGGCGTCCTGTGGCGCGACTTCCTTATCCTTGGCGCGAACGTGGCCGAGAACGTTCCCGGCGCCGTCCGCGCCTTCGACGCCCGTACCGGCGCCCTCCGCTGGGTCTTCCACACCATCCCGCGGCCCGGTGAACCTGGCGCCGAGACCTGGCCGGCGGACGGTTGGCGCACAACCGGTGGCGCCGCCCCGTGGTCGGGCCTCACCCTAGACGAGGCGCGGGGGATCGTGTACGCCGCCACGGAAACCGCGGGCCCCGATTTCTGGGGCGGCCGCCGCTTCGGCGAGAACCTCTACGCCAACTCCCTCCTCGCTCTTGACGCCGCCACGGGGCGCCGCCTCTGGCACCACCAGTTGGTGCACCACGACCTGTGGGACCTGGATCTGCCGGCTCCGCCGACGCTGCTCACGGTCCGCCACGGCGGCCGGCGCATCGACGCCGTCGCCCAGGGCACGAAGATGGGCCGGCTGTTTGTCTTCAACCGCGAGACGGGCGAGCCCCTCTGGCCGATCCACGAGCGGCCCGTCGCCGCGTCGGAGATCCCCGGCGTCCGCGCGTGGCCGACGCAACCGTTTCAAGAGAAGCCCGCGCCACTGATGCGGCAGCGTTATTCGCCGGAGGATGTTTCTGACATCTCGCCCGCCGCGCGGCAGCTTACCGCGGAGCGGCTGGCCCGCGCTGGGAACTTCGGCTCTTTCCCGCCCCCGCGCTGGAGTGAGACGATCCTGTTTCCCGGCTTCGATGGCGGGTTCGAGTGGGGTGGCTCGGCCGCGGATCCCGACGGCATCCTCTATGCGAACGTCAACGAGATGCCCTGGATTCACCAGTTGGTGCCGACGCGGCGTGACGGCGCCGCCATCGCCCACCCGGAGCGGCAGTATCTGATCCACTGCGCTCCCTGCCACCGTCCGGACCAAGCCGGCGATCCGGCCAACGGCATCCCTGCGCTCACCGGCCTCGCGACGCGCCGGCCCCGCGCCGAGGTCGCGCGCCTCCTCGAGCAGGGCATCGGCCGGATGCCCCCGATGGCGGCGGTCCCGGCGGCGCAGCGGGGTGCGCTGCTGGATCATCTCTATGGGCCCGAGCCCGCGGCCGTGGCCGGACGCCCTGGGGCGGGGAAAGCTAAGGCTAAGGGCAAGGCGGGGACCCCCGAAGGCGAGGAGCCCCTCTACACCTTTGGAGGCTTCCGCCGCTGGCTTGATGCCGAGGGTTACCCGGCGATCAAGCCACCCTGGGGTACGCTCAACGCCGTCGACCTCAACACGGGGGAGCTCAAGTGGAAGGTGCCCCTCGGCGAGTACCGGGAGCTGACCGCCCGCGGCATCCCACCCACCGGAACCGAGAACTACGGCGGGCCGGTCGTCACGGCGGGAGGTCTAATTTTTATCGCGGCGACGGCGGATGAGACGATCCGCGCCTTCGACAAGGACACGGGCCGCGTGCTCTGGCAGGCGCCGCTGCCCTTTTCTGGCAACGCGACGCCCAGTACCTACGAGGTGGCGGGGCGCCAGTACCTCGTGATCTCGGCCGGCGGCGGCAAATCTGGCCGGCCGACGGGCGGGATCATCGTGGCCTTCGGACTGCCCGAGTGAGGCGGCGCGGGCCCGCGGTTCAGTCGAGCGGGGTCAGCTCAATGTTCCGGTACCAGATCTCGGCGCCCTCGGTCTGGAAGAAGATCTTCCCCTTGGTGACGTTGAGGCCCCACGCCTTATTCACGAGCTGGCCGTTGACGTAGAACTCCAGTTTGTCGCCGCGGCAGACGATCTCGCAGCGGGTCCATTCGCCGACGGGGGACTCGACGTCCTTCGGCCCGCGCACGCCCAGGGTGTCGGTCCACTTCGGATCGCGGCCCCACCAGTTGTGGCGGCCGCTGTCCTTGTAGTTCATCACCTCACCGCCGGCCTTGTAGTACTTCTGTTTCCCGTCGGTGTACCCTTCGCTGGTGAGGAGGAGGGTGGCGGGTTGGCCGGCGTCATCCTTCTTGGTCGCGTTGACCACGAGGATGTCGCCCGTGCCGCCCTCGATGATTTGGAATTCGTAGGACGTCATCCACGGGCTGACCTCGTTGGGCCCGATGCAATGCACGAGCACGCCGGAGTCGCGCGACTTGGTCTTGCGGTTACCGTAGGTGGGGCCGCCCCACTTGAAGTCGAAGGTGAGGCGGTAGTTCGCATAGCGCTCCTTGGTGATGATGCCCCCGTAGTAGGCTACGTCGCCGGCGCCACCCGAGACCTTAAGCATCCCGTCGACCACGGTGAAGATCCCGGGATTCTCGTTTCGGGTCTGGACAGTGTAGGTGTACCAGCCGTCGAGGTCGCGGCCGTTGAACAGCTTGATGGGGCGGGGCGCGGCGGCGGACAGCGCGGAGGCGAGCACGCAGGCAACGAGGGCAGGCAGTAGGAGACGCATGGGAGGAGGGTGGGGTGGTGTGGGGGGACCGTGGCGGCTCGTCCGTCCGGTGCAAGCCCGGGCGGTGGCGCCGGGTCCGGACCATGGGGCTCAGTCCTCGGGCGGAGGGCGGCGGCTCCAGGTGAGGCCGGCCAGCTGGCGTTCGGCGGGCGGCGGATCGAGGAGGCTCAGCAGGTAGCCCGCCACAAGCGTGACCACGGTGCCCGCGAGGGCCCACCAGAGGAACGAGATGGGGGTGCGGAAGCTGATCCAGAGCGTTGCGGCCGTACCGATGGCCCAGCCGAGGAGAGCGCCGCGGGCGGTGGCACGCGCGGTGAGCATCCCAAGCAGGAAGAGCCCGATCAGGGGGCCGCCCACCATGCTGATCACCTTGTTGGTGGCCTCGAGCAGGGTGCCAAGCGACTCCACGAGGAAGGCCAGCAGCATCACGATCCCGCCGTAGGCGAAGGTGAGGAGGCGGGCCAGTCGCAACTGGTTGTGGTCGGAGAGGTCCGGCCGGCGCCACAGGCGCTGGTAAAAGTCGACGAGGCTGGCGGAGGTGAGCGAGTTGATGCCCGCGGAGATCGTCGACATGCTCGCGGCGTAGATAGCCGCGATGAAGAGCCCGGGCAGGCCGGCGGGCAGCTGGTGCATCACGAAGTAGGGTAGAATCTGGTCTGCCTTGGTGATGTGCCCCGCGGCCAGCGGGTCGCCCTTGAGCTGGTAGAAGGCCCAGAAGACTAGGCCGCTGCCGTAGAAGACCCCCGTGACCGGCAACACCAGAGCAAGCTTGATCCAAAGCCCGCGTTGCGCCGCGCGCAAGCTGCTCGCCGTCAGGTACCGCTGCACGGAAACCTGATCCGTCGCCATCTGCACGAGGTACATGAAGCCCGCGCCGATCAGGAGGCCCCAGAGCGTCACGCGCACCGTGGGGTCAGGGCTCAGACTGAGCTCAAGCTTGCCCCCCTCCCGCCCGAGGGCGATCACCTGCGCGAGACCGCCGGGGATCTGCTGCAGCGCCAGCACCACCACTACCACCATCCCGCCGAAGAGCACGACGAGCTGCATGATGTCTGTCCAGATCACCGCCCGCATCCCCCCGAAAGTGGTGTAGACGGTGGTCACCAGGCCGGTGCAGACGATCGTGAACCAGAGCGGCAGCCCGGTCACCTGCTCGAGGGCGAGCGCCGGCGCGTAGGTGGCCGCAGCCAGCCACAGCAGCACGCGCAGGATGAAGGCGCCCGAGGCGAGCGTGCGCAGGGCGGTGGAGAAGCGCTCCTCCAGGTACTGGTAGGCGGTGAAGAAGCGCCGGCTATAGAGGAAGCGGAGGAAGACGATGTTCGTCAACGGGGTGGCGATGAAGAAGCCAAGGTTGACGAGGAAGAAGGCGGGGCCGTGCAGGTAGCCCTCGCCCGGAGCCGAGAGGAAGGTGATGCCCGAGAAGAGCGCCGCGAGGATCGTCATCGACACGACCACGCTCCCCATCGAGCGCCCCGCGAGAAAGTACTCCTTCAGGTCCCGCTGCCCGCGAGCGAACCAGAGGCCGATGGCCGCGGTGAGGGCGAGGTAGGCGGCGAAGATCGCGTAATCGAGCCAGCCGAAGGTCTGGGACAAAGGGGGCATAGGGTGCGTCAGGCTGACCGCGGCCGCCGCGAGTACAACCGCGGGGGTATGATCCGCGGCGGGAAGCGGAGGCTCAGTTCTGGGCGACGACCTTGGTGCCCTCGAAGTCGAAGCGGAAGCGGACCTCCTGCAGCCCCTGCTCACGCATCGCGCGGCGCAGCTCCTGCTTATCGCCGGCGTAGAACATCAGGAACCCGCCGCCCCCCGCGCCGATCAACTTTCCGCCGAGAGCGCCGTGGGCCATCGCGTGGTCGTACCAGGCGTTAATCCGGTCGTTGCTCATCCCCGCACTGCGCGCTTGCTTTCGGCGCCAGTGCACGTCCATCAGCCGCGCGAACTCTTCGAGCCGCCCGGTCTCCAGGGCCGCGAGGGACTGCCGGCCGAGCTCCTTGGTGAAGTGGAGGTTGTCCAGCATCGCCGGGTCCGCCGCCTTGGAGCGCTCGTTCTGGTCCTTGAGGATGGCCGAGGCGCTGCGGCTGTAGCCGGTGAAGAATAGCAGCAGGTTGTCCTCGAGGTTGAACAGCGTCTCCTCCGAGATGGTGCAGGGCCGGTATTCGACGCGCCCGTCCGGGTGAAAGGTAAAGGCGGTGATGCCCCCGATGGCCGCGATGTACTGGTCCTGCTTGCCGATCGGCTCGCCAAGGCGGTCGAGCTCGATCGCGCACGCCTGCTCCGCGAGCTCCGCCGGCGAGACGAGGTTCTTGCGGTGCGTGTGCAGCGCCTTGAGCAGCGCGGTGGTGAAGCTGCCGCTCGAGCCAAGCCCGGTGCCGCCCGGGATGTCCGCCATCGAGGTCAGCTCGAGGTGCGGGTCGGTCACGCCGGTCAGCCGCAGCGCTTCGCGCACAATCGGGTGCTCGATCTGGTCCACGGAGGCGACGCGCTCGAGTTTGGAGTATTTGATGATGATCTCCGGCTGGAAGGTCCGGTGCTGCGTGATGTAGACGTACTTGTCGATCGCCGCGGCCACGAGGAATCCGCCGTGCTCACGGTAATAGGAGGGCAGGTCGGTGCCGCCGCCGCCGAGGGAGACGCGCAGGGGGGAACGGGTGATGATCATCGGGAGCGGGCGCCCGCGGGGCGCGGGTAGCCGGAGGCGGCGTAGACGCGGGAGACAATTTCGAGCGTGCGGATGCCCGCAGCGAGGCCGGGGTCGGGCTCGCGACCGAGCCTTAGGTCGTCGAGGAAAGCCTGAGTTTCCGCCGCCCACGAATCGTCCCCGCGCGGGTATTCCCAGATCGTGGTCTCGGGGGGGCCCATCTCAGGCAGCATCCGGTAGAAGGCCAGCCGCTCCACCCCGTAGCTCCCGCCGAGACCGTCGAGGGCGAGCTTCCCGTCGCGGCCGTACACTTCCAGCGAGAACAGGTTCTTCCACTCGGTGCAGCTCACGTGCAGCCACGCGGTCTGGCCCGCCGCGGTCCGCAGCGAGAGGAACGCGTTGTCGTCCACCGGCATATCCCAGAAGTAGGTCGCCGCGTGGCCCTCCACCGTGGGGAATTCCCCGAGAAACCAGCTCGCTAAGTCGATCAGGTGCACGCCCTGATCGATGAGTTCGCCCCCACCCGATTGCGCGGGATCCGCGCGCCACTCGCGGTCATAGCCGCGACGCCCGCCGTGGCCGTAGCGCCCGCGCAGGAAGAGGAGCGGGCCCAGCGCACCCTGGTCAATGAGCGCCCGCGCCTGGCGTAGGCCGGGATGGAACCGGTGGTTGTAACCGATCCGAACGCGGGCGCCCGTCCGCGCCGCAACCGCCTGGATCTCGCGGAGCTGGTCTGCGTGCAAGGCCCCAGGCTTTTCGACCAAAACGTGCCGTCCGCTGCGGACCGCTTCCAGCGCGAGCGGCGCGAGGGCGGCGTTCAGGGTGGCGATGATTACGGCGCGGACCCGCGGATCGGCGAGGACCTGCGCTGCGTCCGTCACCGAGGTGCAGCCGGGCGCGAGGCGGGCGAGGTCCGCGGCACGGGCGGCGTCGAGATCGCACGTGTAAAGCACGGGGGCGCGGCCGGCGAGGGCGGCGAGCCGCTTGCGTCCGATAAGGCCGCACCCGATGAGGGCGCAGGGGAAATCGGCGGCGGGGGCGGACGTCACGGCGGCGTTAAGGCGAAGGCAAGGGCGGGGGCGACGCAAGTGGGCTTTTGCGGCGGGGTGGTCGGGTTGGGGTTGCCTGCCGCGCGCGTGGGCGGTGGGCTTGGGGGATGTCGACGCCGCCGTCCGTCCCGCCCGCGGGCCTCCCGCTGCGGTTGATCCGTTTCCTGGCCGTCGGCGGCGGTTCGGCCGCGCTCCAGCTAGCCCTGCTGGCGTGGCTCGAGGGACGGCTCACCCCGGTCGCCGCATTCACCGTTTCGTATGCACTCTCGACCCTTGCGCATTACCTAGCCAATCGGTTCTGGGCGCTCCCGAGCGCACGTCGGGACCCGGGCCGGCAGGCACTCGAGTACCTCGCCGCGGTGGGGCTGAGTTACCTGATCAACCTCGGCGCGTTCCAACTCGCCCAGCACGCCCTCGGGCTCGGCGTGTTCTGGGCCGCCTTCTGGGCGATCCCGCCGGCGACGGCCGTCGTTTTCATGGTCCTGAACTACCGGGTGTTTCGGCGGGCCTAAGCCCCGCGCGCGGTTAGCCGCGGCGGATCTCGGAGCCCTGGAAGCGGACCTGGATGCGGTAGACCTTTTTGGTGCGGCAGCGGATCTGGCCCGTCTTGAGGTCCACCTGCTCGGGCACCTCGATCCGGTGGATGTCGACCACCGCGTGGTAGCCGCGCTCCGAAAAGACGTCGATCAGGATGGCCAGCGCGAGCGGGTCCTCGAGCACGGCCTCCTCGGTGTTAATCTGCGCGACGCCCGAGATCGCGTGGCGGAGGACGATCGGGATGATCTTCTTCTCGGTGAAGGCCACGACCCGGGCGAAAAGCTCCGCGTGCTCGAACTCGTAACCGTCCAGTCGCTTCACCAGTTCCTGCCTTGCGTGGATGATCAGTTGGCTCGCGACCGGAATGCCGCGCAGGCGGTCGAAGGTGCGCGGGTCGAGCTCGAGGGTGCTCTGATATTCGAGCTCCCGCAGGATGTTCTGCTCCACTTCCTCGATCGGCCCCTGCGCGTTGATAAAGTGGTAATGAAAGGTCTCCCGCAGGGATTGGAGCGCGTCCCAGGTCTGTTCTTTAAAGACCCGGTAGCGGCGCCGGGCGAGGGACTCATCGTGATCGGTCGGCCGCTCCTCCAGAACTTCGCCGATGCCGGTGCGGGCCACCTCCTTGTTGTGGGCGCGAACCTCGCGGCCGCGCTTCAGCTGGCGAGCCACCGCCTCGCGCTCGTCCACGAAGAGGACCATGATGTGGATCGTGGGCTGTCGGAAGTGGATACCGAGGGGCGTGGAGTAGAACTCCCGCCTTAGCTCCTGCATCTTTTCGACCAAGCGCTTAAGGCACTCGACCTGCACCTTGGTGCGCGGGAATCCGTCGAGGATCACGCCGTCGCGGTATTCGGGCTTGAGGAGCTCGCGCAGGATCAGGCCCACGACTTCCCGATCGCCTACCATGTTGCCCGCATTCTTCAGGGCCCGGGCTTCTGGGGAGGCGAGCAGCGCGCTTACCACGATGGGCGCGCAGGTGAGCATCCGGGTCTGCTTGATGAACTCGGTGTTGGTGCCCTTACCGGCGCCCGGGGCGCCGCCCAGCAGAATGATTTCCTTGGGGAAACGCAGCTCGGAACGGCCAAAGGTCGTCTCCAGCTCTTGCCAGACAGACGAGAAGATCAGGTGGGCGTCCTTGATTTCGAGGTCCGAAGGTTTGGGGGCCAGCGGCTGGGCGGCGGGGGAGTTGGGCATGAGGACGGTCAGAAGATGGAGGATTTTCGGATCGAGTTCGATGCCAGAAAGCCGGCCGGGCAGGCCCCGGCGCCGCGGACGCTCAGCGGGCTGAACCCTTCCGGGGCAGCGCGCGGGCGGGCGCCTCGATTTGGCCGCGGGTGACGCCGAGCTGGTTGATCAGGCGGAGCTCGCGCCAGAGGTCGGCGCCCGAGATCTCACCCCGTAGCAGCGCTTGGTATCGCTCCAGCGTCCGCCGCACCTCGGCGGGTTCCTCCCAGACGAACTCGATGCGGAAGCTCCGGGCCCCGAGGGCGCCGAGGCGCCCGGCGTACTCGGCGCCCGTCTGTGCACGGTTGTTGTAGACGGTATTGCGGCAGCCAGCGTCCGCCTTCACCGGGAGCTCTGCTCCCACCCGGTCACGGAGGGCAACCCGGCGCGTGTCGCAGGGCCGGCCGCAGTCCCGGTAATCGCGCCCGTTCGAGAGAAACGCGCAGAACACGCAGTGCTCCATGTGGAACATCGGCATGTGCTGATGCAGGGTCAGGTCGAACCACTCTGTAGGCGTAGCGCCGAGCAGCGCCTCCAGCTGCGCGAGGTTTAGGTCGTAGCTGGCGGTCACTCGCTCGAGGCCGTGCTCTCGGATAAAATGCGCCGCGGTCCACGGGTTCGCCACGTTGAGCGAGAAGTCTCCCCGGCGCCGCTCGCCGGCGAAGGCCGCGAGATGGTCGTAGTTACGGACGAGGAAACCGTCGGGCTGCGCGGACCGCACCTGGCGCAGGATCCAGTCCTCGCCCGGCTTGAAGACGCGCGGGGCCGCCAGCCAGATGGACGCCTCCGTCGCCCCCGCCTGCAGCGCGCGGAACTCCGCCACGCTTGCACGGTACTGCTTCGGGTCCTCGAACTCGCAGTACAGGGTCCGGCAACCCGCCGCCCAGGCGGCCGCCAGCTGCTCCGGCTGTCGCACGACGGCGATCAGCTCCGGCGTGGCCGATGCCCCGGCCGCTGGCGCGCCCGCGCCGCGAAAACGCCCGCCGAGCAAGGGTCCGGGGTCGCGCAGGGTCCACGCCCGGGGCCGGCGGCGCTGGCGGTCGAGTTCCGCGACGAGTTCGCGGCGGATCCGGTTCAACTCGCTCAGGGGCACCATCACGTCGCCCTCGAGGTGGACGGCGAGCCGGCCGAGCGTGAACGGGGTTCCGCCCAGCCGGCCGAGCTGGGCTCGCAGGACGGATTCCCCGAGCGGCTGGCGCTCGGCTGGCGCAAGGGGCGCGGCCGACTCAGCCCGGGCGATGTGCCCCTGCTCGTCCCGCGCGAGCACGGTCAGCAGTCCCCCCAGCACGCCGTGCACCTCGAGGTCGAGCGGGCGTTGGTGGCGCACCTGGTCGCCCGCGAAGGTCGCGCGCAGCTCGCGGTCGAGCGCGGGATCGTTGGTCTTCCACAGCCGTTGGCCCGGCTGCACGCGCCGCGCGTCGATGTCGCCCCGGCCGAAGCCGAGTCGCGTCACGCCCGGCCCCGCCCCCGGATCGACCCGGTAGACGCGCCCGCCCTGTTCCCCCGCCTCCGGCTGCCCCGCATCGAAGACCACGCCGTCGCCCGGCTTGACCGCCGCGGCTAGGCGCACCTCCGCCCAGTCGGGCCCGGCCGCGGTGACCTCGCCGAGGAATACGCCGCGCTTGGTGCCGAACCGCGCGTGCACCAGCCGCTGGTTGTCGATGCCGCGGAACCAGCCGGGGGATAGTCCCCGGGAGAATGCCATCTGCAGCTCGTACCCTGCCGCGGGCGGCTCCGCTCCCGCGCGCGCGCGGTCGATCGCCTGGCGGTACACCCGCGTGATGCTGGCGACGTACTCCGGCGACTTCAGGCGGCCCTCGATCTTCAGCGAGGCCACGCCCGTGCGGATGAGCTCCGGCAACACCTCGAGGCCCGCGAGGTCTTGCGGACTCAGCAGGTAGCGTCGGTCCCCGAGATCGACCTTTTCCCCGTCCGCGATCAGGTCGTACGGGAGGCGACAGGCCTGCGCGCACTCGCCGCGGTTCGCCGACCGTCCGCCGAGGGACTCGCTGGTCAGGCACTGCCCGGACTAGGCGACGCACAGGGCGCCGTGCACGAAAACCTCGAGGGGTAGCGCGGGCGCGACCGCCTCCGCCTGCGCGGCTTGGATGCGCGTGAGGTCCGCGATCGAGTTCTCCCGCGCCAGCACGACCAGCTGCGCGCCGAGGTCGCGCGCAAACGCCACGCCGGCCGGGCTGGTGATCGTCATCTGCGTGGAGCAGTGGATCGGGAAATCCGGAGACAGCGCACGGATCAGCCGGCAGACGCCGACATCCTGGACGATCGCTGCGTCCACCCCCGCTGCGATCAAGGTGCGCAGCATCACCGCGGCGTCCTCCAGCTCGGCGGTGAATACGAGGGTGTTGAAGGTGACGTACCCGCGCACGCCGCGGCTGTGGAGGTACTCCATCACTGCTGGGAGGTCCGCCTGGGTGAAGTTGCGGGCCCGCATTCGCGCGTTGAAGCGCTCCAACCCGAAATACACCGCATCGGCCCCGTTCTCCACTGCGGCGCGGACGCATTCCCAGTCCCCCGCGGGCGCCAGCAGCTCGGGCCCCGCGGGCGGGCGCGGCGCGGCGGTGGCGGAAAGGGTGGAGGCGGTGATAGACACGTGGGGAGCGTGGAGGAGGACCCGCCGGCTGCAACTCCGGCCCGGTGCCGCGCGCAGGCTTTTCGGATTGCCGGCGGCGGCGGGAGCGCGTCTCTCCCCAGCCGTGGATCGTGCCTTCCCCGCCCGTCTTGCCGTCTGGTTCTGGCCCTTCGCCGTGGCGGGGATGATCTTCGTCGCATCCCATCGGCCAAAGCTGGGCGGTGGATCTTGGTTTCGACACTCCGACAAGGTGGTGCACTTTGCAGTTTACGGGCTTCTCGGGACGCTCGCCTGTCGCCCCGCGCGCACGTGGCGGGGCGCGGTGCTGGCGGTGGGGGTCGCCTCCGCCTTCGGTGCCTCCGATGAGTGGCACCAGAGCTTTGTCCCCGGCCGCAGCGCGGAACTTGCCGATTGGGTGGCGGACACCGCGGGCGCCGCCTGCGCGGCGATGTTCTATGTGCGCTGGAATTGGTATCGGCGGCAACTGGAGCGGGTACTGCCTTGGCCGACGCGCTACGGCGGGACGGCCTCGCGCGCGGAGTCATGAAGGTGGCGCCCGCGAGTCCGCGCCCGTCGTTTGCCCGCGGGGCCGGGCCGGCGCTGCTGCTATTCGCCCTCACCCTCCTGCTGTTCTCCCACTCGTGCGGGAATGGCTTCGTCAACTACGACGACCCCGACTACGTCACCGCGAACGCTCGCGTCCACGCCGGCCTGAGCCTCGAGGGCATCGGCTGGGCCTTTACCAGCGGCGCCGCCTCGAACTGGCATCCGCTCACGTGGGTTTCGCACCAGCTGGACGTTACCCTCTTCGGGCTGAACCCGCGCGGTCACCACGCGAGTAGTGTGTTTCTCCACGCGCTGAACGCCGCACTCGCCTTCCTCGCTTTCCGCCGATTGACCGGTGCCGTGGGCGCCAGTCTAGTCTGCGCCGCGCTCTTCGCGTGGCATCCGCTGCGGGTGGAGTCGGTCTCGTGGGTCGCGGAGCGGAAGGACGTGCTTAGCGGCGGCTTCTGGTTCCTCACGCTCTGGTGTTATGCGGCCTACGCGGAACGCCGCCTTCCGGGCGGCACCGGCGCCGGTCGCTGGTACGCCGCGACCCTCGTCTCCTTCGGCCTCGGGCTAATGGCCAAGCCGATGCTGGTCACGTTGCCGTGCGTGCTCCTGCTGTTGGACGGCTGGCCGCTCCGCCGCGCCGGCGCCGTCCGTGACTGGCTCCCACTGGTGCGCGAAAAACTCCCCTTTTTCGCTCTCGTGGCCGCCTCCGCCTACGTGACTTACCGCGTGCAGCAGGCGGGCGGGTCGGTGTCCGCCGCCCTCGACCTCGGCGACCGCGTTGCTAACGCGATAGTGGCGGTCGCGCGCTACCTCGGCAAAGTCGTGCTCCCGATCGAGTTGGCGGTCCTCTACCCGCATCCTGGCACTTGGCCTCCGGCGCGCGTGCTGGCCTCCGGCGCTTTGGTGGCGGCGCTCTCCGCGGCAGCCCTTTGGCAACTCCGCCGCCGACCGTGGATCACGGTCGGCTGGGCGTGGTTCCTCGGGTCGCTGGTGCCGGTCATTGGCTTAGTACAGGTCGGCGTGCAGTCGATGGCCGACCGCTACACTTACCTCACGGTCCCCGGGCTCCAGCTCGCGGTCGTCTGGACCCTGCGGGAACTGCTTCCTCGTCGCACCGCTGCCCTCTTCGCCGGAGTAGTGTTGGCCGCCGCGGCGGTGCTCACGTGGCGCCAGCAGGGCGTGTGGCGCGACTCGGACACGCTTTTTACGCACGCCTTGGCGGTGACCGAGCGTAACTACGTGGCGTACGACAACCGCGGTCTCCACCGCCACGGCCAGGGTCGAGTTGACGAGGCGCTGGCCGATTACCGGGCCTCCCTCGCGATCCATCCGGGCTACCTGAACGCGCACAACAACCTCGGCCACGCGCTCGCTCGCCTCGGCCGGCCCGCCGAGGCGCTCCCTCATTACCGTGCCGCTCTTGCCGCCCAGCCCGCCCATCCCGAGGTGCGTAACAACCTCGCCAACGCGCTTTCCGACCTCGGGCAGCTGGACGAGGCGATGGAGCATTACTCGTTCGTCCTCGCCCGTGATCCCGACCACGGCAACGCCCTCAACGGCTCCGCCGTGGTCCTTGCGCTACGCGGCCAGCCCGCCGAGGCCCGCGCGCGGCTCGAACGCTCGCTGCGGTTGGATCCCGCCAATGCGGGCGCGCATCACAACCTCGGCAACGTCCTCTCGATGCTAGGCGACGCGGCCGGCGCCGCCCGGCATTACGCCCGTGCCCGCGAGCTCACGCCTGCCGCCGGGCGCTGATCGCCCCTCGCCGCCGAGCCCGGGCTCGACGCCGCGCCGCCGCCCCGGTGGGATGGCGCGATGACGCCCGAGGAGGCAGCCCTCCGCATCGCCACGCTCCGCGCTGAAGTCGCGCGGCACGACGAGCTTTACTACCGGCAGGCCCGGCCGGAGCTCACTGACTTTGCTTACGACGGTCTCAAGGCCGAGCTCGCCCGGCTCGAGTGCGCCTTCCCGTCCGCCGACGCAACCGGCGGCCCTTCCCCGACCAGCCGCGTGGGCGACGATCGGGCCGAGGGCTTCGCGCGGGTCCGGCACCGGCAGGCGATGACGACACTCGACAACACCTACGACGAGGCCGAGCTACGTGAATTTCACGCGCGCCTCGTCCGTGCCCTCAGCGCCGAGGACCTCGCCTACACGATCGAACCCAAGGTCGATGGCGTCGCCATCAGCCTGACCTACGAGGAAGGGCGGCTCTCTCGGGCCGTGACGCGCGGCGACGGGGAGGAAGGGGACGACGTGACGGCCAACGTGCGCACGATCCGCAGCCTGCCTTCGACGCTGGCCGACCTCGCGCCGCCGGCGGTCATCGAGGTACGGGGCGAAATCTACCTGCGCGAGGAGGAGTTTCGCCGCATCAACCAGCTGCAGGAGGAGGCCGGGGAGGCCCCGTACGCCAATCCACGCAACCTCGCCGCGGGAACCCTCAAGCAGCTCGACCCGCGGATCGTCGCCAGTCGCCGGCTGGAGATCGTCCTCTACGGCATCGGCCACTGCGAGCCGCCGGTCGCGACCTCCCAGACTAAACTGCACGACCGGCTCCGCGCCTGGGGCCTGCCGGTGTTGGACCCCTTCTGGTCCGTCCGTGGCCCGGAGGCCGTGTGGACCGCGATCCGCGAGCTCGATGCCCGGCGCCGCACGCTCCCCTTCGGCACCGACGGGGCGGTCGTGAAGCTCGACGCCTTCGCGCAGCAGCGCCACCCGCGGGTCGGGTTCCGCGGGATGGCCGCGGACGGCCAGGCGGAGGCGGCGCGCAAATTGTCCCCGCGCTGGGCCTGCGCCTTCAAGTTTCCGCCGGACCGCGCCGAGACTCGCATCCGTGAGATCACGATCCAGGTCGGGCGCACCGGGGTGCTGACGCCAGTGGCGGAGCTGGAACCGGTGCTCTTGGCCGGCACGACCGTGCGGCGCGCGACGCTGCACAACGCCGACGAGATCGCGCGCAAGGACGTGCGCCCCGGGGACACGGTGCTGGTGGAGAAGGCGGGGGAGATTATCCCCGCGGTCGTGGCGGTCGTGCCGGGGCGGCGCGCGCCGGGGGCGGAGCCGTACGTCTTCCCGCGGGCGTGTCCGGTGTGCCGGACTGCCGCCGCGCGGGCCGAGGGCGAGGTGGCGTGGCGTTGCCCGAATCCGGATTGCCCCGAGCAGGTCCGCCGCCGCCTCGAGCACTTCGCCTCGAAGGCAGGGGTCGATATCGACGGGCTGGGCGAGGAGATCGTCGGCCAGCTGATCGACCGGGGTTTAGTCCGCCGCCTGCCGGACCTCTTCCGTCTGCGCCTCGAGGACCTGCTGCCGCTGCGCAAGTCGGGCGAAATCTGGGCGGCCAACCTAATCGCCGGGATCGACGCGCGCCGGGAGGTGGAGCTTTGGCGCGTGATCAACGGCCTAGGCATCCCGCAGGTGGGCGCTGCGGCGGCCAAGGAACTCGCGCGGACCTTCCGCTCGCTCGGGGCCCTGCTCGATGCTCCGGTCGCCGACCTGTGCCGCGTCGAGGGATTCGGGGATAAGACGGCCCACGCGGTGCGGACTTGGTGCGAGCAGCTGGGGAACCGCGCGCTCGTCACCGACCTACTGGCCGCCGGGCTGTCCCCGCGGGCGCCGGCCGCCGTCGCCGGCGGTCTCGCCGGCAAAACCTTTGTGCTGACCGGCACCTTGCCCACGCTCGCGCGGGAGGAGGCGGCTGCGCTCATCGAGGCCGCCGGCGGCCGGGTAAGCGGCAGCGTGAGCCGCAAAACCCATTACGTCGTCGCGGGCGAAGACGCTGGTTCCAAGCTGGCCAAGGCGCGCGACCTCGGGATCCCCGTGCTCGACGAGGCGGGGCTGCGGGCGTTGCTTGCGGGCGGCTGAGGCCCCCACGGCGGAAGCGAAATTACGCGTAACCGAGGTTGCGGATCGCCAACTGCAGCTCGGTCATGAAGGTTTGCGCGTCCGCCGGGGACGGGCGGTACCCCTCTTTGCTTACCTGCGTGAAGCCGGGGCGGCCGTATTGGTCGATCATCCACTTGCCGGTGACGCCGTCGCTAAAGGTGACCGTCCCGCTCGCGATCGCGCCGGGGATGAGGGTGACCTTATCAACTGCCACGCTGAGGGTGGAGGCGCCCGCCGGTTCCTCGCCGGGCAAGTCGCTTTCCTCGCCGCCCGGAGCTTCCGCCGTGGGATCCCCGTCGTCTCCGCCCGCGCCGGGGCCGGGCGGTTCTGGTGTCGGGGCGCGTGGGGTCGGGGGCACCGCCTTGGTCACGTCGCTGGCGTCCACCTTGGGGGCGGCGTCCTTCAGCTGCAGGTCGAGATCATCGACTAGGAAACGCACGTCTCGGTAGGTCAGGGAGAGCTGGAACTCGTCCCGCAGTTTGGACTGGACTGCGGAGAGACCGTCGCCGGCGGCGACCCAGGAGGCGACGGTCTTTTTCTGCTCAGGCGTGAGGTTCATCGGGTCGGAGCGTAGGGGCCGGGGGCGTACGTGCAACCGCGGGCCGCGGCCGAGCGGTCGTGGCGGGCGTGTCCCGCCTCAGCGGGAGAGCTGGGTTTTCAGGAAATCGACGCTGTTGCGCATCGACGTGTCCTGCTCGCAGAGATTCTCCACCGTCTTGCAGGCGTGGATGACCGTGCCGTGGTCGCGTCCGCCGAAGGCGTCGCCGATGTCCTGCAGCGAGTGCTTGGTAAGGATGCGCGAGAGGTACATGGCTACCTGGCGCGGCATCGCGATATTGTTCGGCCGGCGCTTGCTCGTCATGTCGCTGTGGCGGATCTGGAAGTGGTCCGCGACGCGCTTCTGGATCGTCTCGATGGTCAGTACATTCTGGGCTTGCTCCAACAGCACGTCCTGGAGGAGGCGTTCTACCGCTGGTAGGTCGAGCGGCTGCCGGGTGAGAGACGAATAGCTGGAGACCTTGAGCAGCGCCCCCTCGAGGCGGCGGATGTTCTTGGTGATGTGCTCGGCGATGAAGCTGAGAATTGGCTCGGGCAGGGCGCAGCTGAGCTGCTGCGACTTCTTGCGCAGGATTGCGAGCCGAGTCTCGAAGTCGGGCGCCTGAATGTCCGCGGGCAGGCCCCACTCGAAGCGGGAGACGAGGCGCGACTCCAGCTTCTGGATCTCACTCGCGCGCCGGTCGCTGGTGAGGACGATCTGGCGACCAGACTCGAAGAGGTCGTTAAAGGTGTGGAAGAACTCCTCTTGGATCCGCTCCTTGCCGGCGAGGAACTGCACGTCGTCGATGAGCAGGATGTCGACGTGGCGGTAGCGCTGGCGGAACTTCGCCAGCGCGTTCTCCTGCAGCGCGAGGATAAACTCGTTGGTGAACTTCTCCGTCGAGAGGTAGGCTACGCGGGCGTCGGGGTTCGCGCGGACCACGGCGTGGCCGATCGCGTGCATCAGGTGTGTCTTGCCGAGGCCGGTGTCCCCGTAGAGGAAGAGCGGGTTGTAGGCTTGAGCCGGCGCCTGGGCGACCGCCATCGCCGCGGCGTGCGCCATCTGGTTATTGGATCCGACGACGAAGGTCTCGAAAGTGTTCCGCGGATTGAGCGTGCCTTGGGCGGCGCCGCGGTCCTCGCCGCGAGCGGAGCGCTTCGGGGGCGCGGGCCGGACGCGCGCCGTGGGGGCGCCTTCGAAAGGCGTGGCCGTGCCGCCGGCGGGTTCCGTCTTGCGCAGCCGCACTTGCACCGCCCGCCCAGCCGTGAGGCGGAGTCGCTGCGCGATCAAGTCGAGGTAATTGTCGTGAATCCAGATCGCGGCAAAGTCGTTCGGCACCCCGAGCGTGATCGTGTCCACCGTCGCCTCCAGGCAGACGAGTGGCTCGAACCACATCTGAAAAACGTCCTCCGGGAAGAGCGATTTGAAGTCGCACTTGACGGTTTCCCACAGACTGGGAGAGAGGAGGGCGGAAGACATGTCCGGGCGGAGGGGGGCGGTTTTATTCACAGGGCGCCGCCGATTGCGTCTTACTCATGCCACCATCACCATCACCTGCGCTGGTCTGCCGAGAGGAAAAAGGTGCGAAAAGGGGTCGGGCATCGGAGGCAAGGTTTGCATTTCCAAGTCGATGCGGGAAAGGGGGTAAGGGAAGTCTCACGGCGGGCGCCTCAGGGAGGGCTCGAAGGGCATAAGAAGGAACAACCGAAACGGACACTAAGCGTGGCGAAGTGCGGAGTAATCGTAAAGCCCCGGGGCATTTCAAGGCCAACTTTCCCACAACTTGTTCACATGGTCCCCGGAGGCCCTCTAAGGGGCCCCCGACGGGCCTTCATGCCGGGTGTTTGCCCTCCGCTGTCTCCGGTGCCACGGGGTCCGTCCAGCGGCCATGCTCGCGGATGAGCGCGATGAGCCGCGCGTCGGCCTGCTCTTGCGGGAGGTTGTACTGCACGCACGTCTTGCCGACGTAGAGGTTGATCTTGCCCGGCGCCCCACCGACGTATCCAAAATCCGCATCCGCCATCTCGCCAGGGCCGTTCACGATGCAGCCCATGATGGCGATCTTCACCCCCTTGAGGTGACCCGTCTGCGCGCGGATCCGCTGGGTGGTAGTTTGCAGATCGAACAGAGTGCGCCCGCAGCTCGGGCACGCGACGAATTCTGTCTTCGAGCTGCGCGCGCCCGCGCCCTGCAGCGTATTGTACGTCAGCCGGAGCGCGCGCTCCGGCTCTCCCTCGGTCTCCACGCTGACCAAATCACCGAGGCCATCGCAGAGCAGTCCTCCGGTGAGAAACGAAGCCTCCAGGAGGCGCGAGAGAAAGTCGCTGCCGGGGCGCACGGCCGTCGCCGCGGTGTTCCGGATCCATAGCGGCGCGCGCCACCCCGCCTGCGCCGCGGCCTCCGCGAGCCGGCGGTACGCACCGAGCGCGTGCTCGCCCGCGCCCGCGCTGTCGGCCGCAAGGGTCAAGATCAGTCGATCCGCCGCGCCGGGCGCGAGCGCCCCCGCGAGCCTCGGCAGGGAATCGGCGGTGACGCCCCCCGCCACGAGATGACCGTGCGCCGCCGCCAGCGAGAGGTGCGCCGCAAGGGCCGGTGCCTCGTCGGCCCGAAAGTCGCGCGCGATCACGATGCGGCCCGGGCTCAGCGCGAGCAGCGGCTGCAGCACGTCGGGCGTGAGCTCCGGGGTCACGTCCAGCGCGAGGAAGTTCACCGGCAGGCCGTTCGCCGCCGCGGCGCAGAGCCGGCCCAGGTCGCCGACGCCGCGGACCGGCACCAGCAGCCCCTCCACCGGCGTGTCCGCCCGCGCCGGGGCGCGCAGCCAGGCCGCCGGGCGCGCCAAGTCGTCCACCGCACCGAGCCGCACGATCACGCGCGGGGGCTGGTCGGGGCCGGTTCGGCATCCGGCGCCGAGGTCGACCGTCGCCGGCACACGGCGCTCGTAGCGGTAAGGGTCGACGCGGTCCGGCGCCTCGGCGTCCGCGCCTGCGGGATGCGCCCAGAGATGCATCGCTTTGTCCGCGATCGCCCGGGCTACCGGGATCTCGTAGACGCTGTCTTCCGTGAGCGAAACGCGGATCGTGTCACCGAGGCCGTCGAGGAGCAGCGAGCCGATGCCGATGGCGCTCTTGATCCGCCCGTCCTCGCCGTCGCCCGCCTCGGTCACGCCGAGGTGCAGCGGGTAGTGCATATCCTCCTCCGCCATCCGGGCGACGAGCAGGCGGTAGGCCTGGATCATCACCTTGGGGTTGGAGGCCTTCATCGAGAGGATGAGGTCGCGGAACCCGTTCGCCTCGGCGATGCGGAGGAACTCGAGCGCGCTCTCCACCATCCCGAGCGGCGTGTCCCCGTAGCGGTTGAGGATGCGGTCGCTGAGGGAGCCGTGGTTGGTGCCGATCCGGAGCGCGCGCCCCAGCTCGCGGCAGCGCCGTACGAGCGGGGAGAAGGCCTCGTGGAGGCGCTCGAGCTCCGCGGCGTAGTCGGCGTCGCTGTACTCCCGCACCGCGAAGCGCTTCTTGTCGGCGTAGTTGCCGGGGTTGACCCGCACCTTCTCCACGTGCTCCACCGCCTCGAGGGCGGCCCCGGGCAGGAAGTGGATGTCCGCCACGAGGGGCACGCCCGCGAAGCCCGCCGCGCTGAAACCCGCGCGAATCTCGCGCAGACAGCGCGCCGCGGCCACGTTGGGCGCCGTCACGCGCACGATCTCGCACCCCGCCTCCGCGAGGGCGATCGCCTGCCGCACGGTCGCCGCCACGTCCTGCGTGTCGCTGGTGGTCATCGACTGCAGCCGCCGCGGCTGCGCGCCGCCGACACCGACGGGGCCGACCCGGACCTCACGGGTGGGGCGCCGGCGGGTCCGGAAACGGTTGGGACAGTAGTTCATCGGGTGGGAGCGGGCGGCGCGGCGGGCGTGGCCGGCGGGGGCGGCGGGGGCGGCGCG